>CAZDKR010000010.1:0-11293 GCA_964506375.1 uncultured Gammaproteobacteria bacterium | reverse complement strand
AGATTCAGACAATGACGGTTTGACTGATAATGATGAAATAAATGTTTGGTATACTGACCCGAATAATCCAGACACAGATGGTGACGGATATTTAGATGGAAATGAAGTGGAACATGGTTATGATCCGTTAATACCAGGCAGTGCGAGGCTAAAGAACTGGTAAAACAATCCTATTAATACAAATGGCAAAAGGCAAAAAAGAGCAGGGATTATAGGCGTAAGGAGATAAATTTAATTTACAACCTGTAAAGAAATCAGCAAGGAAGCTTTAGGACTAATTCGCAAAAATTTATAAAATTAACCTTGCGTCCCAAGTGCTTGGGAGCTGTGATTCTGTGAAATTTCACTTTGAATTTTACAGGATAAGATGAAATTATATGGCTGCATTTTTTTGGATTTTGGGAATAATTATCTTTATTATTCTCATTTCTATCAGACAAATTAACCAGTACCAAAGAGGTGTGATGTTTACCTTGGGTAAATATACCGGGACTAAAGGGCCTGGTTGGCGGTTGGTGATCCCAATTTTTCAAATGATGAAAAAGGTTGATATGCGGGTCAAGGCAGTTGACGTGCCGGACCAAGAAGCCATTACCAAAGACAACATTTCAGTCAGGATTAATGCCGTGATTTATTACAAAGTAGTTGATGCGGCCAAAGCAGTGATTGAAGTAGAAAATTTTCGTTATGCTGTTTCACAATTAGCCCAAACAACAATGCGTAACGCAGCTGGAGAAGTTACACTTGATGAGCTCCTGTCTAACCGTGACCAGGTTTCAGGCAGAATTCAAACTATTGTTGATAGAGCTACTGACCCTTGGGGAATTAAAGTAGATAATGTTGACCTTAAAGACATTACATTGCCGGAAGAAATGAAGCGAGTAATTGGCAAGCAGGCTGAAGCAGAAAGAGAGAAGCGATCGGTAATTATTAAGGCAGAAGGCGAAGTGATTGCAGCTGATAATATGGCTAAAGCTGCCAGAATTTTGGCTGAATCTACAGGCGCTTTGCATTTAAGAACATTACAAACCTTGAATGATTTATCATCTGATCAATCAAACACAGTCATATTTGCTGTGCCATTGGAAGTGTTAAGGGCGTTTGAAGGCCGTTTATCCAAACCTTCCTCTGAAAAAGCTGAATAAAACAGGGATAAACTCCTGGTATTTAAAAAAGTGGAAAATAAGTTTTAAGTAAATACGTCTTTTTAGGTTAAAAAATTAGAAAACCTACCCGCCATAGTCCGATAGGATTATAGGATCTTTAAGGCTACAAGGGTGAAGGCGCACAAATTGATATGTCTAAAAAGCACTTTAAGCTAACTGACAAAGACATCCATCATATTTTTAACTCTCCGTCCAAGATAGCGATTTTTGTGGCTGTTTTTGTAACCATTGTTTTGTGTGTTTTTGTTTTAATTCAAATGGATCTTAAAACTTCTAAAAAGTCAGTTCAAATTTTAAGCCAAGCAGAACAGACCAAAAGCGATGCTCAGGCAGTTATGATTGATAATTATAAAAAGGAAGTTAAAAATATTTTGAGTAAATATTTACTTCAAAGGAAAAAAAAGGAATTTAGCGCTTCTAAGGCTTGCCAAAGCTTAGTTAACCAAACAGTGGAACAAGTTTTAAATTTAACTGTCCCTGTTGACTATAAAGAATTTCATTTAAAATTAGTTGTTTTATTGGATAAAGAAAATAAAAATTGCTCAACCGGGGCGGGTGAATTGGATGAGGAGTGGAAGGAATTGTTAAATGAATATGAATGGTTAAGTTTTCCTTGATGTTATTAGTAACGCCATTCCGAACCCCTATTTTTCAAAGTAGGGAAGGATTCCTGTGCAAATAGTTAAAAGTTAGAAAATGGAAATTGGAAAATGGAAATTAGTAATGATATAAACGCAGAATTCACTAATTTCCAACTGCTAATTTCCGATTTTCGTTTTCTAACAACCAATTTCTTTTGTTCCGCAGTGCCTTTCTTCTCTTGGTACAATATCGAGGCAAGGGCGGTATTATTTTAAAATGCTCTTCTTGAAAAAACTCTCCATTTATTTTTTTGGTTTAATAAACTTAGTGTTGTTTTATTTAATCCTGTCCCAACCAGAAAAAATTTGGTATTTAGCCGGAATAATTATTATAACCCTGTTTTTAGTAGTCAGGTTTATTAGCCAAAAAGAACTTGCGTGGCAAGAAAATGTTATTTTTTTCAGTCTGATTTTTTTCTTTATTTTGGCTGGAATTTTATTTCTATTAATTGTTGAGAATCTTTATTTGAGATATTTTATTATTTTTCTAACATCAGGGGCAAATATTATCTTTTTAGAATTATTGTTTGGCTATCTTTATCAGCCGCACAAATATCAACCATTCAGCTTGGTTCGATTTTTTGAATGTATTTCTTTGTTATCTGTTTTTTTTATTGCTAGCAGTTTATTTGCTTTCCATGTCTTCCTAACTTTGTCTTTTTGGTGGTTGGCGTTAATTTTATCTACTTTGTCTTTCGTTTTAATCTGCCAGAATTTTTGGCTTAATAAATTTGAGATAAAAAGATATCTGTATTATCCATCAATTTTTTTTCTTATTATTTTTGAATTAGCCGCACTTTTAACTTGGTGGCCAGTGAGTTATTATCTTAAAGGGCTTTTAATTAGCGTTTTATACTTTTTATTTATTAATTTAGTTAATAAAAATATTAAACAAAGCTGGCAAGGGCGAAGTGCTTGGTTATATGTTGGGTTATCTGCAATAGTTGTGATAGCGAGTTTAGCAACAGCCAGGTTCTTTTAGTCAGTCCTGGGAGCCGCATGAGCCAGAAGAAATTAGTTGTTGGAAATTGGAAATTAACGAATTTCTTATTTAATAAGTTTTTGCCAGTTTTCAATTTCTAACTACTAATTCCCAAACTATTTATATCGGGATTCTGGCTCTTCGCTTTGCCCAAGGCCAGAATAACAATTGCAAAAAAACATGAAAAAATCATTCAAAACAAAAAGAATTAACCAGGGTGACAAATTAAAAGTTAACAGCAAGGCTAAGAATCAAAATGAAATAAAGGAATTAGAAAATTTTTATAATGGGGATCACTTTCAGAAACCTCTTCCGACTAATAGCCGAATTTTAGTTTACAGCTTGGTCATAGCGGTTCTTTTCGGTTTTTTTGCCGGTTTTTTGTCCTTGCTCTTGTTTTTGTCAGGAGCATTTTCCAGTTCAAGATTATTTTCATGGTTAGATATTAATTCATTATTTCCTGCCGCTAATTTGGTTATTGAACGACAAGAAAAAACCACTGTCTTGGAGGATGAGAGGGTCGCTGAAGTTAGTGCTGAAGTTTCACCAGCAGTGGTGGGAATTTTTAACTATAAAACTTCCAGCAATGACATCCAAAAAAACATTTACCAAAAGAAAGATTTTCTGGGCAATGGTTTAATTTTAACTAATGATGGCTGGGTTGTGACTACTAATAACGTGGTAAAAGCTGATGGCCAGTATAGTTTGGTCACTCAGGATCATAAGATATATAAAGTCAAAAGAATTGAACGGGACGGCAGTTTGGGTTTGATGTTTCTAAAGGTTGAAGCTGAAAATTTGCCGGTTATTTCCATGGGCAGGCTTCAAGATGTCTATGAGGGCGAAAAAGTGGTTAGTGTGGCGGGTTTGAGTTATTTTAACAGAAATTTAACAGTTGACAGGGTTGCTAATCGCAGTTTTCAAATTACCAATAGACTAATTTTTAATACTGAAAATTATAATTTATTTATTTCTTTAGCTAGGGAGTTAAAAAATGAATTTTGGGGCGCCCCAGTTTTTAATTTAAATAAACAGGTTATTGGCTTGATTTCTGATTATCATGGCATTAATTACATTATTCCCGCTGATTATCTAAAAAGATCGTTCAATCAGCTATTAACCCAAAACAAAATTGAGAGAACATATTTGGGCATAGAGTATATTGATTTAGCCAGAGTTGTCAGTCACGACTTGAATTATCATGGTGCTTTAATTATGAATATCAAAAAAGATTCGCCATTGTCCCAAAAAGGATTAGGTATTGAAGCGGGTGATATCATTATTAAAATTGGCGATGACATAATTAATGAAAATAACAATTTGACTAATTTAGTGCAGGAATATAAAATGGGGGATAAGATAACATTAACAATTCTGGATAAAGATAATAACGAGGAGATGGAGGTGGAAATAGTGTTATAAGAAATTAAAAATAGGAATGCTATTAATCAGGGGGGTAGTAGAATTTTATAAAAATATTAACCCTGTTTAAATGTGTTAGTCGTCTCAAATTACAAAAGTAATTCTACTTTTGAAGACTGTTTTTTAATTTCTCCATTTCTCAATTTCTTTTATGCCCAAAAGGATTCTCAAAAAACTACATCATTATTCTATTCCACACGAAGGAAATGATTTTCGGCCGCATTTTATTCGTCATAAAACCTTAGTCGTTTATTCCTTTTTGTTAATCGCTGTGAAGGCGGCTATTTTGGGCTTGTTGTTTTTTACTTATCCAACTCCTGCAGAATTTTCAACCATCACTGTTAATAGAATTATTGAATTAACTAATAAAGCTCGCCAAGAACAAGGGTTGCCAGCCTTAAAACACAACAGAATATTGGATTGGGCGGCAAAGAAAAAAGCAGAAGATATGCTGAGAGGCAATTATTTTTCTCATACTTCGCCAGAAGGGATAAAACCTTGGCATTGGTTTAAGCAAGCGGGATACAATTATACTTTTGCGGGCGAAAACCTAGCTATGAATTTTATTGAAGCCGAGGATGCTGTTGCTGCTTGGTTAAATTCTCCTAGCCATCGAGACAATATTTTATCAAAAAATTATGAAGATACTGGAGTGGCAGTGGCAGTCGGTGTTTTGGGCGGGCAAGAAACTACCTTGGTAGTACAATTATTTGGAAAAACTTACGCTAATGTGGCTGGTGAGGCGTTTGCCCCTACTTCACCACCGATTGAATCAGAAAAAGTAGCAGGTCCGGTTAATGTAATAGAAAAAGCGGCTCAACAGGAAGTTAAATTAGAAAAGAAGAAGCAAAGTAGTTTTGTTGCTAAATTTATCTACTATTCAGAAAAATTCTTTTTTGTTCTTTTAGCCTTTGTTATTCTAAATTTAATTTTAACTATTATTGTACGAATTGAGGTTCAACACAAGCCAATAATTATGCATTGTTTTATTGTAATTTTACTGGCTTTGATAATGATATTTATGAAGTTGCATTTTATTGAAAATATAAGGCAGGTTATTAACATTATATAAATAAATTAATTATAGAAAATTATAAAAAATTATAGAAAATTATAAAATAAAAATTATAAAATCAAGTTATTAATATTGCATTAAATTGCTTACCTATATACGACGATCGTTGTATATAGATAAGCAAATTTTAAAATATTAAACTATTAAACAAGGTAAAGAGTTTTCCGTTGGTGTTTGCTGGAATTTGTTTTATTTTCACTAGAGTTTGTTTTATTTTTATTGAGACGCATTTAGTAGACGTATTAAAATTTGTCAAATTTTGAATATCAGGGTAAAATTAAATCAGAAAATAACAGTAATTAGGCCTTATTTTGCAGGTTTTTTGCTTAAAATGGCTATTAAATCCAAATACCTTAAATTCCCTAAAAATTTTCTCTGGGGCACAGCCACATCAGCGCATCAAGTTGAAGGCAATAACACTAATTCAGATTGGTGGGTTTGGGAACAGCAGAATAAAGGCAAGATTTTAAAAGTTAAAGAAGAAAAGTTTAGACATCAGAGATTTGAACCGTCTGGCAGGGCTTGTGACCATTATCACCTTTATGAAAAGGATTTTGACTTGATTCAAGGGATGAATAATAATGCTTATCGGATGTCAATTGAATGGGCGAGAATTGAACCAAAGCAAGGGGTGTGGGATTATGATGAGATGCGTCACTATCATAATGTTTTGTTATCTTTAAAAAAAAGAAACATTAAAGTAATGCTGACCTTGCATCATTTTACTAACCCGAATTGGTTTTCTGCCAAAGGCGGATGGGTAAATTTAAAAGCGCCGTATTATTTTAAAAAGTATGTTAAATTTGTGGTTGGAAATTTAGGTGAATTAGTAGACTTTTGGATTACCATTAATGAACCAGAGATTTATATGGATATGAGCTATCTTTCAGGTTATTGGCCGCCACAGCAAAAAAGTATTAAAAAAGCTGGATTGGTTTATTTTAATATGGTCCGGGCGCATAAAAAGGCATATAAAACAATTCATAAAATATTAGACAAGCCAAACAAAAAGGCAATGGTTGGTGTAGCTGTCAATGTAATGTCTTTTGCAGCTTACAAAAAGCATCGCTTAATAGAATTGCTTTATGTCCATTCCGCAGATAAGTTAATCAATCACTCTTTTTATGATTTAACTAAAAAGTCCCATGATTTTTTAGGCATTAACTATTACTTTCGCATCCGCCTTAGAAAGGACAAAGGAAGCTTAAAGCCGGTAATTGAAGAAGTGAAAGAGCAAGAACGAGAATTGTCAGATATGGGCTGGATGATTTATCCACATGGGATTTTTGATGTTCTAATGGACTTTAAAGATTTTAACCTGCCGATTTATATTACAGAAAACGGCATTGCCACCACTGATGACAAAAAGCGGGTTAAATTTATAATTGACCATTTAACTGAAATTCACCACGCTATCCAGGCAGGGGTTGATGTGCGGGGATATTTTCACTGGTCGTTGCTGGATAACTTTGAATGGGATAAAAGCTTTGGTCCTAAGTTTGGCTTGATTAAGGTAAATTTTAAAACACTAGAAAGAGAACCAAAAGGAAGCTATTATGTTTATAAAGAGATTTGTCGCAATAATGCTGTTACGCCTTTTTATCCCAAGGATTTTGGTGAACGGCCAAATAATGCCGCATAATTTCAAATGCGCAGCCGAAGCTGGGATAAGCTTCGGAGTTGGGATAAACTGGAAAATATGAAAAACCTTATCCAAAAAGTTTTAGCCATCCTGGCTAAAAAAATCATTAAAAAATACCAGCCAGACATCATTGGTATTACTGGTTCGGTTGGCAAGACTTCGACTAAAGAGGCGATTTTTTGGGTATTAAAGGATAAGTTTAAGACAAGACAAAATATTAAGAATTATAATACAGAAATTGGCGTGCCGTTGACAATTATAAATGAAAAATCAGGGGGTAAAAATATTTTTAAATGGCTAAAAATTTTTTGTAAAGGGGTATGGCTGATTGTAAAAAAGAACAAAGACTATCCTCAAATTTTAATTTTGGAAATGGCAGCTGATCATCCAGGCGACATTAAATACCTGACAAATCTGGCGCCGTGCAAAATTGGAGTAGTGACTGCTGTCGGCCCGACCCATTTAGAATTTTTTGAGACTATTGAAAATGTTATTAAAGAAAAACAAATTCTCGTTTCCCATTTAAAGGAAGATGCCTGGGCGATTTTGAATAGTGACGACAAGTTAGTTTGCCCTATGAAGACAAGGACAAAGGCCAAAGTTATAACTTACGGCTTTAATGAGAAAGCCCAAGTTAGGGCAATAGAAATTAATTATCAGGATAATGGCGTTGGTATAAGGTGTAAGATTTCAGATGGTCATTCATTGGTGCCGGCTTTATTTAAAAATATATTATCCACGTCACAACTTGGAGCGCTGTTAGCGGCTATTGCAGTGGCAAAAGTCTATGAAATAAATTTAATGCAAGCAATTAATAATTTGCAAGATTTTAAATTTCCAAAAGGCAGATTACGGTTAATTCAAGGCATTAAAAATACTTTAATTATTGATGACACATACAATTCTTCGCCCAAGGCAGTCAAGGTGGCTTTGGAAGTCTTATCACGCCTTGAGTGTACAGGCCGCCGCTGGGCAGTTTTAGGTGATATGTTAGAGCTTGGCGGATACACAGAACCGGCGCACCAGGAGGTGGGCGAATGGGTAAAACAATTTAAAGTTGATAGATTGGTAACTGTGGGTGAAAAATCAACAGATACCTTAAAAGTTGCGGAAATTAATGGCTTGCCTGATGAGTGCGCTGTAAATTTTAGCAATTCAATTGAGGCCGCTAGGTTTGTGCAAAATGAAATTAAACAAGGCGACTTAATTTTAGTCAAAGGATCGCAAGGGATGAGGATGGAAAAAATTGTTAAAGAGATTATGGCTGAACCAAATCGTGCTGGAGAGTTATTGGTTAGGCAGGATAAAGAATGGATAAAACATTAACCTAAAATATGATTTATATTATCATCCCCACTTATAATGAAAAAGAGAATTTGCCTGAATTGATTCAAAAGATAAGCAAGGAATTAGAAAATTATAATTATAAAATTTTAATTGTGGACGATAATTCTCCTGATGGCACGGGCCAAGTCGCTGAAGAATTAAAGCAAAATTATCCAGTTGATGTTTTGCATCGTGACAAGAAATTAGGTTTGGGCTCGGCTTATCTTGCTGGTTTTAAAATAGCGCTTGACAATGGCGCTGATTTGATTTTTGAAATGGACGCTGATTTTTCCCATGACCCAAGGGATCTGCCAAAAATGATAAAAGAAATTAAAAACGGCAACGATGTTGTTATTGGTTCAAGAAGAGTAAAAGGCGGTAAGATTGTTGGTTGGAATTTTTGGCGGCATTTTTGTTCAAAAGGCGCCATGTTTTTTTCTCGTTTAGTGCTAAACATAAAAACCAAAGATGTTACTGCAGGTTTCCGTTGTTATAAAAGAAAAGTTTTAGAATCAATTGATTTGGATAAAATTAAATCTAATGGTTATGCGTTTCAGGAAGAAATGATTTATAAAATTGAAAAAATGAATTTTAAAATTAAAGAAATTCCAGTAATCTTTACAGACCGCCAGAAAGGCAAGTCAAAGCTAAACAAAAAGGATATTTGGGAATTTTTTGTAATGATTTTTAAGTTAAGGTTTAAAATCTGACATTTGGAATAAGCAGGGACTTGTTGTTTTTTAAATAAGACAAGAGATACTCTAAACGTCTCTAAGTTGCCAAAAGCAATTTTTGACAAAATTTTCAATCTGTGTTAATATCCATTTTGTCCAGGTAGGTGAGCGGCCGCTTCCCGTCACTTTGCGGGAGGAGGAAAGTCCGGACACCAAACCAGCGCTTCGCACTGGAATTTCCAAAATACAAAATTAAAAAATCCAATTCCCAATGTCCAATTATTTATTATTAAATATTTTTAAAATTAGGATTTGGGATTTACAGCGCGAAGCGCTGGTAAAGGATAGTTCCGAAATGGAACCGGGTATAAGAAATACATGAAAAGTAAATCACGATCGTTTTATTTTTCATGGTCAATTTCAAAGCCCAGAGACAGTGCCACAGAGACCATACTAGCCACTGCATTAGTAGTGGCAAAAGGTGAAAAGTGAGTTGGTGTTTTTCTTGACATATGTTGAGAAAAGCTACAACTCTCGCCCTCTGGTGACAGAGTGCGCGTGGTAAACCTTATCCGGTGTAAGGGCAAATTTGGTTGCCCGCGTTAGATAGATGGCCGCACCCTTTATTTATTATAAATAAATAAAGGGACAGAATCCGGCTTATGATCCTGCCTGGATGACATTCAATAATTTATATTTTCCGCGTTGTTCCGCGTAGCATTTTGCGTAAGTTCCGCGATAAAAACGTCTTTAACGCTGAACACCGCGGAACGATACGTGGAACTACGCGGAAAGAAAAACCTTTCTGCCATAGTATGAAAAAAAGCGACCTTACTTTTTCTGCAATCCTTGTCCCTGTTGATTATTTTATGATCATCTTGGCTGGTGTCTCAGCCTATTTTTTACGTTATGAGCCATGGGTTCAGAAGATCAGGCCGGTTATCTTTAATTTAAAATTTAATGAGTACTTTAGCTATGTTTGGCTGATTGCTATTGGATGGTTGGCAATTTTTGCTATGGCTGGACTTTATCAGATTAAAAGCCCAAGAAAAATTTTTGATGAAATTGGCAAAATTTTTTTGGCTTGTTCAACTGGGATGCTGGCCGTTATTGTGGCCGCTTTTTTTTCTAGAGAACTTTTCAACTCTCGTTTTATTCTTTTAGCCGCCTGGATTTTGTCTATTATTTTTGTCACCTTAGCCAGATTAATCGTGCGCGGCATTCAAAGATTATTATACAGCCATGGCGTGGGCATTCATAAAGTAGTTTTAATTGGCAATGACGATTCGGCTAAAGACATTGCTAAAGAGATTTATAAGAATAAAAAATTAGGTTACCAAATTATTGCCCGTTTGGATAATTTTTCCAACAGCAACCCAGAAAAATTAGAGCAAATTTTTAAAGACAAAGGTGTTGATGAAATAATTCAAGCAGACACCGGCTTGACACGCCAAGAAAATTTGGCCCTGCTTGACTTCGCGGATGAGCATCATATTACTTTTAAATACGCGGCTGATTTTTTTGAAACTCAAAGCCCAAGGGTTGATTTGTACACCATCGCTGGCGTGCCAATTGTTGAAGTTAAACGAACTGCCTTGGATGGCTGGGGCAAAATTCTAAAAAGGCTTTTTGATATTTTGGTTGCGTTTTTCCTGCTTATAATTTTATCACCCTTGTTTTTAATTTTAGCTTTAATGATTAAAATTGATTCAGCCGGCCCGATTTTTTATGGCTCAAAAAGAATTGGTGGACGGGGGCAACCTATCACTATTTGGAAATTTCGTTCAATGATTAAAAACGCTGAACAGCTTAAAATTAAGCTGATGTCGGTTAACGAACGCCGCGATGGCCCTTTATTTAAATTAGAAAATGATCCACGGATAACTAGGGTAGGCAAGTTCTTGCGCAAATGGAGTTTGGACGAATTACCACAGCTGTGGAATGTTTTAAAAGGCGAGATGAGCTTGGTTGGGCCTCGTCCCCACGAGCCGCACGAAGTGGCCCAATATCAAAAGCATCATAAGAAATTGTTAAACATTAAACCCGGCATGACTGGCATGGCCCAGGTTTCTGGTCGTTCTGATTTAAGTTTTGAAGAAGAAGTGCGTTTAGACACTTTTTACATTGAAAACTGGTCACCCTGGCTGGACTTGATTATTTTAATTAAAACACCTTTAATAGTATTGGCAAGGAAAGGAGCCAAGTAGATATTAATATTTTATTCTGTCCGTCATCACAATACAATGTTTTGTTGTGGTATAAACTAATTGCAGTGCAAACGTCTTGTTGTGGTATAATTGCTAAAAAATAAATTTTACAATATTACGTAATATTGTAAAATTATTTGATATCTATAAACTTACGA
>CAZDKR010000009.1:2549-11609 GCA_964506375.1 uncultured Gammaproteobacteria bacterium | reverse complement strand
CATTAATGAGTTTATTGTCTGAAAAAGTTAATAATAATTTATCAATTTTATTAGACAAATTAAATTTGAAAAACGGGAAAACCAAAGAGATGGTTGAGATAATTGGGAATTTAAAAGAAATATTACATTTAAAAGAAATAAAGAAATTAAGAAATAAAGAAATAGAAGAAGAAATAAGAAATAAGAAATTAGAAATTGGGGATATAAATAACGGAAAGAAGGGTGAAGAAGATGCAGAAAATCAAAAATCTAAAATCAAAAATCTAAAATCAAATAAGTTTGATATTAAAGATTATAAATTATCATTGCTGTTGGTTTTGCCCAAGTCAGACAAGAAAATTTTTAACGCAGGCAGGAATTTGGAAGGAATAAAAATAACAACTGCTGATTCATTGAACGTAGTTGATTTGTTAAAGTATGAAAAAGTTTTGATGGTAGAAGATGGGCTGGGTGTGATAGAGAAGACTTATTTAAAGCAACCAGTAGCAGGTAGCAAGTAACCAGTAACCAGTAACGAGTAATTTTAAAAATTTTTACTGGTTACTGGTTACTGGTTACTAAATAATATGGGTTTATTTAAAAGAAAAAAGAAAGAAGAAAAGAAAGAGGATCAGGTAAAGAAACCTGAAAAGGTTAAAATTGACAAAAAAGACGAGAAAGAAATTAAAAGTGTGAAAAAAGATAAAAAGTTGAAAAATGAGTCCTATAAATATTTAATTAAACCTATAGATACAGAAAAATCAAAAGAGATTGGAGTGAATAATCAATATGTTTTTGAGGTGCATCCAAAATCAAATAAAATAGAAATTAAAAAAGCCATTGAGGCGGCTTATGGAGTCAAGCCTGTTAAAGTTAATATCATTAATGTCAGAGGAAAAAGAGTTAGATACGGCAGGCAGTTTGGCAGAACTAAACATTGGAAAAAGGCAATTGTAACTTTAAAGCAAGGTGAGAGAATAGAAGTGTATGAAGGAGTGTAAAGAACACCCGGATAAATTGCTGATAATCGCGGATAAACCCTGATAATTTATTCCTTTATCCGTGTGTATCAGAAAGCACCCCAAGTTTTATCAAAATGTTTTTATGCCTATTAAAGTTTACAAACCCACTACACCAGCTCGACGCAGAACTTCGGTTGTGCTGTCTTCGGGTTTAACAAAAAAGAAGCGAGAGAAAAGTCTGTGTGAAAAGTTGGTCAAGAAATCTGGAAGAAACAATCAAGGGAGGATTACTGTTAGGCACCGAGGCGGAGGAGCGAAGAAAATTTACCGCAGAGTTGATTTTAAAAGATTAAAATTTGATGTACCAGCAGTTGTTGAGGCAATTGAATATGATCCAAATAGGAATGCCAGAATTGCGTTGATTAGGTATGAAAAGCCTGTAATCACAGAAGACTCTGAGAAAGTGCAGGGAGCTCAGAAAAAATCTCAGAGTTCTCAGAGGGATTCAGAGTCCTCAACGTCAGCAGACGGAACATTCAGTGGAGAAAGATCCTATATCCTCGCAGCCCATGGTATGAGAGTAGGAGAAAGGGTGATGTCTTCTAATAAAAAAATAGAAGCCAAAAGAGGAAATCGAATGCCGTTAGAGTTTATTCCGCAAGGCCAGATGGTTTATAATATTGAATTAGAGCCAGGCAAAGGCGGCAAGATAGCGAGAGGCGCGGGAACTGGCGTAATTTTACAAAATATTGAGGGCAAATATGCTCAATTAAAAATGCCATCTGGCGAGATTCGACTGGTTCCAAAAAAATGCTTGGCAACCGTTGGCCAGGTTTCTAATCCAGAATATAAATTGATTCGTTGGGGAAAAGCTGGTAGAATGAGACACAAAGGAATTCGGCCCACAGTGCGTGGAAAAGCGATGAATCCGCGAGACCACGCTCATGGTGGCGGCGAAGGAAGACACCCAATTGGTTTGAAGCATCCGAAAACGCCTTGGGGCAAGCCAGCACTGGGGGTAAAAACGCGCAGGAAAACATGGACAGATAAATTAATAATTAAGAGGCGTAAAAAACGCAGGTAATTTTCAGTAAACTTATGGCTCGATCGCTTAAAAAAGGTCCATATGTTGATCCTAAGCTGATGAAGAAAATCAGCAAACTTAGAGTTGGCGACAAAACCGTGATTAAGACTTGGGCGCGGGCATCAACAATTACTCCGGAAATGGTTGGTTTTACAATTGCTGTTCATAATGGAAAAGAACATATTCCTGTGTTTATTGAAGAGAATATGGTTGGACATAAGTTGGGCGAGTTTGCACCAACCAGGAAATTTATTAAGCATGGTGGTAAAATGCAAAGGGAACAAGAAAAAGCAGCAGCACAAAAGAAGTAAAATAGGACTTGACTTGCAAAGTCCGGCAGAAACATATGATTAAAGCAAAATTAAGACATTTAAGAATGTCGCCTCGCAAGGTGAGATTGGTGGCCGACGCGATTCGGGGGCTGGACGTTGAAAGTGCGCAAAATCAGCTGGAGTTTATGAATAAACGCGCTGCCAGACCAATGTTAAAACTGCTAAAAAGCGCTGTTGCCAATGCTGAACATAATTCAGCGGCCGCAGGGTTAAAAAGAGATAATTTGTATATTTCAGAATTAAGAGTTGATGAAGGGCCAACTTTGAAGAGGTGGATGCCAAGGGCGATGGGCAGAGCCACGCCGATTAATAAGAGAACATCGCATATTACTATTGTGCTTGATGAAAAGACCGCAATCACAGAGAACTCTGAGAAGACTCTGAGAACACAGAAAAAATCTTCAGAGTCCTCAGCGGATTCTTCTGAGACCTCAGTGTTAGCAGGGGAACCATTCAAAAAACAAAAGGCTAAATTAGCAAAACCAAAAGTAGTGAAAAGTTTAGATGAAGTTAAAGAAATAGGTAAAAGAGAAGAGGTAGAAACTAAAGTTGAGAAACCTGTGAGCGAAGAACATAAAAAAGAACCTTTTGATGTTCGTCGAGAAGGTTCGGATCGTGGCAAGCAGCATTTGGACACAGTTCGCAAAAAAGCCAAGGGCGGAATTTTAAAGAGGATGTTTAGGAGAAAAAGTATATAAAACACACGGATAAATCACTGATAATTAGTATCTATTAATTATATGGGTCATAAAGTTAATCCCAAAATATTCAGAATCGGATTAAGTGAGAGTTGGAATTCTCGCTGGTTTGCCCGTGGCAAGGATTATGCCCAATATTTAAAACAAGATACTGAAATAAGGAAGTATTTAACTAATAAATTAAAAGATGCTGGAGTGGAAAGGATAGAAATTGAAAGATCTCCGGATAACATTAATATTATTATTAATTCATCTCGGCCTGGTATTATAATTGGTCGGGGCGGAGCTGGTATAGAAGAAATTAAAAAATATATTGAGAAAAAAATAATTTCTGCCAAAGGTGGCTTTTTGCCTGAAACAGACGCGTCTTTGGATTATGCCTCTGATGAAGGCGCATCCCCAAGACAAACTTCTAACTGGAACAAAAAAATAAAATTACAGATTAATATTAAAGAAGTTTCAAAGCCGCAGTTGTCTGCTCAGTTAGTAGCGCAAAATATTGCTCAGGAGCTGGAAAAGAGAATTCCTTATCGCCGAGCAATGAAGAGAAATATTGAATCAGTAATGAAAGCGGGCGCGCAGGGCGTGAAAGTAATTTGTTCTGGCCGTTTGGACGGAGTAGAAATTGCCAGGCAAGAAACGCTGTCACAAGGCAAAATTCCTTTGCACACTTTAAGAGCTGATATTGATTATGGCATAGCAACGGCTTGCACTACATATGGAACAGTGGGAGTCAAGGTTTGGATTTATAAAGGTGAAGTATTTCATGATACTGCCAAATAATAGATCCTGAATTTTTCAAATATTTGAGAAACATTTGAGTTAATTTGAGGATTATTTAAGAAAAATAAATATGCTTAGTCCAAAAAAAGTCAAACACAGGAAATGGCATAAATCAGCCGGCACTTCAGGCCGGATGGCTTCGCGTGCAAATAAGGTAAGTTTCGGCTCCTTTGGATTAAGGGCTGTTACCGAAAGCTGGGTGACTTCCAGGCAGATTGAAGCTGCCCGAAGGGTTATAGTCCGTTATACCAGAAAAGGCGGCAAGTTATGGATTAGAGTTTTTCCTGACAAACCAGTAACTAGCAAAGGCGCTGAAACGCCTATGGGAAAGGGCAAGGGTTCAGTAGATTACTATGTGACTGTGATTAAACCAGGCACAATAGTTTTTGAAGTTGACGGCATTTCAGAGTCTCAAGCCAATGAAGCATTGACTTTGGCAGGGCATAAGTTGCCCATAAAGGCAAAAGTAGTTAAGAGATAATTCCTCAAACTAGTTTTAAGTTAAAAGAGTTTATGAAAGTTAAAGAACTTAGATTAAAATCAGATAATGAATTAAAAACCTTGTTAAAAGAATCTCGTGAGAAATTGCGTGAGATGAGGTTTAAAGTGGCGCAGAGACAGCTTAAGAATGTCCGCGATGTTAGGAAAACTAAAAAATTAATAGCCCAGGTGTTGACTATTTTGAGAGAGAGAAGAAAGTAGCCAGTAGCTAGTAACCAGTAACCAGTAGCCAGTAGCTAGTAAAAATTTAAAGTTACTTGTTACTGGCTACTGGTTACTAAAAAATATGACCGAACAAAAACAACAGACAACTAAAAAAGTCAAACGCACCTTCACAGGTACGGTCGTTTCTGATAAAATGGATAAAACCATTGTAGTTAGAGTTGACAGGACAAAGGTTCATCCAAAATATAAAAAGAGATATACAGTGAGCAAAAAATATAAAGTACATGACGAGGAAAATAAATTTAAGATTGGGGATAAAGTTAATTTTGTGGAATGCAGACCATTATCAAAAGATAAAAGGTGGAAAGTATTAAACCAATAGCTGCGAATCCTGAGAACTTGGGATTTGCAGCCACCAGTTTATGTTGCAGTTACTCTCAACAATGAAATCAGCCGACAATACTGGAGCTAAAAAGCTTCAGGTAATTAGGGTACTTGGCGGTTATCGTAAAAGATACGCGCGGTTGGGCGATATTGTTACTTGCACTGTTAAAGAAGCTGCGCCGCATTCACAGGTTAAAAAAGGCGATAAAGTTAAGGCAGTGATTGTTAGAACTAAAAAAGAACAGCGCCGAAAATCCGGAATTTATATTCGGTTTGACGAAAATGCTGGAGTAATTATTGATCCAAAAACTAAGGATCCGAAAGGGTCCCGAATCTTCGGGCCCGTGGCCAGGGAGTTGAGAGCCAAAGGTTTTAAAAAGATAATTTCATTAGCGCCTGAGGTGCTTTAAAGAATTTTAAATTTAAATTTTTAAAGTTAAAAAATTGTAATAATTATGAAGATTAAAAAGGGCGACAATGTGAAGATTTTAGCTGGTAAGGACCGAGGTAAAACTGGGAAAGTTTTAAAGGTTATAAAACCCAAAATTTCAGCAAAAACAAGAAAAAGCAAGGATGTTAAAGTGGTTGTTGAGGGGTTGAATTTGAGATACAAACATTTAAGGCCAAGAAGAGAAAGAGAAAAAGGCCAAAGAATAATGTTTCCGGCGCCGATGAGTATTTCAAATGTTCAATTAATTTGTCCAAAATGCGGCAAACCGACAAGGGTTGGATTTAAACTTCGGCAGACAAAATCAGAGAGAAGACAAGAAAAGAAAAATAGAGTTTGCAAGAAATGTAAATCTGTATTTTAGAAAAAACAATTAACAAGAAACAAATAACAATTAACAAGAAACAAATAACAATTAACAATTAACAAAATACAAACTAAAAACAAAAAACATTGATTTGCAATCTAATTTCCTAATTTCCTAATTTTCTAATTTCTAATAAATATCTAATAAGTTAAAGATTTAATGTCTAAATAATATAAATATCTTGTGTTCTTGACAAAACTGGTTTCTAAATATTTAGACATTTATAGAATTAGACATTTGGGAATTTATTAGAAATTAGAAAATTATAATTTAGGAATTTAAGAAAGATGTCATCTCGTCCCGAGTGCTCGGGACGAGATGACAAAAAAGCGGATCCCGGCGTATTACCACGATCACTGAGCGCTTTCCACGGGATGCTGATCCTGCGGTCGCTGGACGCCATAACACAAAAGGCATTATTATGACACGATTAAAAGAAAAATACATCAAAGAAATAATCCCTCAAATGAAGGAAAAGTTTGGCTATAAAAACGATTTAGCCGTTCCGAAGTTGGAAAAGGTGACTTTAAATGTTGGCATCCCCTCTGCCAAACGGGATGAAAAGTTTTTAGAGTTGGTTGAAAATACTTTAACACGAATTTCTGGACAGAAGCCTGTTTTTACTAAAGCCAAGAAAGCAATTTCTGCGTTTAAAATCAGGCAGGGTAATATTGTGGGCGCCAAAGTTACCTTAAGAGGGGAAAGGATGTATGATTTTGTTGATAAATTAGTTAATATAGCTTTGCCCCGAGTCAGAGACTTTCGCGGCATTAAAAAGACAGCAGTTGACAAACAGGGAAATTTAAATATAGGATTTAAGGAGCACATTGCTTTTCCAGAAATTGATCCTAATGAGGTTGAGGTGATTCATGGTTTGGAAGTGGCAGTTACGACAACAGCCAAGGATTATGAGCAAGGGTTTGAGTTATTGAAGTTGCTGGGATTTCCATTTCAAAAGCAAAGTTAACATTAGAGTTTTATCAAAGTATTTATTTTATGGCAACAGAAGCACAAATTGCTAAATCTAGGAAAAAACCTAAATACTCCACACGTATCGTGAGGAGGTGTTGGCGTTGCGGCAGAGCCAGGGGGTATATGAGAGACTTTAACTTGTGTCGGATTTGTTTTAGAGAATTGGCAAATAAAGGAGAGATTCCAGGAGTAAGAAAGTCAAGTTGGTAAATCATGCGAATTTATATGCGAATTATATTCAAATTAATATACGAATTTTTTTGCTTAAAAACCCAAGATTCGAATGAAATTCACATGTAATTCGAATAAAAATTAGAATATTATTATGCACACTGATCCAATTGCAGACATGTTAACTAGAATAAGAAATGCCCAGATGGTTAAAAAGCCTGAGGTTGTTTTGCCATATTCAAAAGTTAAATTTAAGATTGCTCAAATTCTAGAAAAAGAGGGTTGGTTAGGCAAAGTTGAAAAAATAGAACCTCAGTTGGTAAAAATGGAAAGTAAACTCAGGGGCAAGAAAGAGAAATATAATAGATTTAACCAAATTAAAATCCAGTTGCTTTATAAAAACGGGCAGCCAAAAATTTCCCAGCTAAAAAGAATATCTAAACCAGGGAGAAGGGTTTATGTTTCAAAGGACAAGTTGCCCAGGGTGTTAAATAATTATGGAATAGCCATTATTTCCACTTCCAAGGGGTTAATGACGAATAAACAAGCCAAAAAAGAAGGAGTGGGCGGAGAGGTGATATGCGAAGTTTATTAAGTTTATTAAGCATAAATTAAAAAAATGTCCAGAATCGGCAAACAACCAATCCAAATTCCTGACAAAGTCGAGGTTAAAATCGAGGATGATTTGGTAATTGTTAAAGGGCCAAAAGGCGAATTAAGGCAAAAGCTGGTTCCAGAAGTAAAGGTGGAGATGAAAGACAGAGAATTAAGAGTGGACATTGAGAACAAGAATGCTAAAAAAGAAAAATCGCTCTGGGGGACCTTTCGTCAATTGATTAATAATATGGTAGTAGGAGTTTCCGCTGGCTTTGAAAAGCAGTTGGAGATTAATGGTGTTGGTTATCGTGCAGAAGTTAAAGGTAAAGAGTTGGTTTTAAGTGTGGGTTATTCCCATCCGGTCAATTTTAAAATCCCAGAGGGCATTGATATTAAAACAGAAAAAAACATTATTACAGTTAGCGGAATTGACAAACAATTAGTTGGCGAGACTGCGGCGCGAATCAGGAGAATCAGAAAACCAGAGCCGTATAAAGGAAAAGGAATTAAATATGTTGATGAGGTTATTAGAAGGAAAGCAGGCAAGCAGGCAAAGGGAGTAGGGGCGTAGCGCGCAGTTTATCCTGGGCAAGGTGAACCTGAATAGGGCGGAAGGATTGCGCAGGGCAAAGGCATCTTGTTTCTATAAACTGAAGTAAAAAATGTTATGAAAAATAAGCAAAAAATAAAATTAGAAAAGAGAGCAAGGAGAAAGGCTCGAGTCAGGGCTAAAGTTTTTGGTACAAAGGATAAGCCGCGGTTGAGTGTGTTTAGAAGTTTGAGGCATATTTACTGCCAATTAATTGACGATGAAAAAGGCAGGACATTGGTGAGCGCGAGTGATAAAGAGATCGCAAAAGCAAGAAAGCAAGAAAGCAAGAAAGCGCAGGAAAAAGAAATAAAGAAATATGGAAATAAGGAAATCCAGGCCTTTGAAGTGGGAAAGTTGTTAGCTGAGAAAGCTTTGAGTAAAAATATTAAAAAATGTGTTTTTGACAAGTCAGGGTATAGGTATCATGGAAGAGTGAAAGCCGTGGCTGAAGGGGCGAGACAAGGCGGGCTGACTTTTTAAACTTGTTGTGACTTCGCTTTATTGCGGGGCTTATAATAAATTAAATAAAGAAATATGAGTAAAAAAGAAATTAAAAAAACTGAACCCGAAAAGCCAGAGTTTGAGCAAAAACTGGTTGATTTGTCGCGCGTGACCCGAGTGACAAAAGGCGGAAAACGGCTAAGTTTCCGCGCTCTTGTTGTGGTGGGCAATAAAAATGGTCAGGTAGGATATGGGGTTGCCAAGGGTAAAGACGTAACTATGGCAATTTCTAAAGCTGTTGATCAAGCTAAAAAGAATATAATAAAAGTTAATTTAGTCAAAGGAACAATCCTTCATGAAGTAAAAGGCAAATTTAAGGCAGCCAAAGTTTTGCTAAAACCTGCGCCTCGGGGAACTGGTGTTATGGCCGGTGGGCCAATTAGAGTAGTCTTGGATTTGGCTGGAATAGAAAACATTGTAGCTAAAATGTTAGGTTCAAAAAATAAGATTAATAATGTAAAGTGCACTTATAATGCCTTACTTAATTTAAAACAGATAGAAGTTGATAAAGCAGTAAAGAAAGA
>CAZDKR010000009.1:0-2449 GCA_964506375.1 uncultured Gammaproteobacteria bacterium | reverse complement strand
TATGAAGTTTATAAACAAACTGCACCAAATTTGGAAAGATCATGATCTGCGAAGATCAATACTTTTTGTATTAAGTCTTTTAGTTGTTTTTAGAATTGCTGCTCATATTCCTGTACCCGGGATTGATGTTGGGGCTTTAAAAAGTTTTTTTGAATCTAATCAAATTTTAGGGCTTTTAAATATCTTTTCTGGTGGGGCAATGAAAAATTTTTCCATTGTGGCGCTGGGCGTGGGGCCTTATATTACTGCCTCAATTATTTTTCAGCTTTTAACTATGATTGTGCCTGCCTTAGAAGAGTTGTCAAAAGAAGGCGAAGCTGGTTATCGAAAAATAAATCAGTATACCAGATTGTTAACAGTGCCACTGGCCATGCTTCAAGGTTATGGTATGATTAAACTTCTGCAGCAGTCACAAAGAAATATTCTTGGTGATTTAACCACAATGGAGTATTTATCAACTGTGGTTGTGTTAACGGGCGGAACAATATTTTTAATGTGGCTGGGAGAATTAATTTCAGAAAAAAAAGTGGGCAATGGCATTTCTTTAATTATTTTTGCTGGTATTGTGTCTAGTATTCCAGGGGCTATCCAAAGAACATTGGCCACATTTACTTCAGATCAAATTGTTCCAATTGTTTCATATTTAATTTTAATCATAGTTACAGTCGCCGGAGTGGTAATAATTACAGAGGGTCAGAGAAATATTCCTATTTCTTATGCTAAACGGGTGCGTGGCAACCGAATGTATGGCGGATTTGATACGCATTTGCCTTTGCGGGTTAATCAAGCGGGCATGATTCCTATTATTTTTGCCATTTCTATTATTATGTTTCCTACGCTTTTAGCCCGACTTTTTTCACAGGCTAATTCTGAGTTGATAAGAAACATTTCTCAGTTTGTGATTGATATTTTTCAAAATCAATTTTTTTACGGCATCTTTTACTTTTTCTTAGTTTTTGGATTTACATATTTTTACACAGCAGTGATTTTTCACCCGCACCAAATTGCTGAAAATTTGCAAAAACAAGGCGGCTTTGTTCCTGGTATCAGGCCTGGAAGGCAGACTGCTGAATACATTGGCAAGGTTTCTAACAGAATAATGTTAGCTGGCGCTTTGTCTTTGGGCTTGATTGCGATTTTGCCTCTGGTTGTTAGACCATTAACAGGAATAACGACTATGGCTATTTCAGGCGCGTCATTACTGATCGTGGTATCTGTGGTTTTAGAAACAGCCAGACAGATTGATTCACAATTAGTAATGAGGGATTATGAGGGGCTTTAGCCCCAAAGCCTTGTTAGATGATTGATTAAAGGACTTTTGCAATAATTATTGATTTTTAGCTATAAAAATTTCATTTTAGACTTGTTTGCGCCTTAGGCCGCATTTTTTATTTTCCTTAAAAATGTTATCATATAATTATGAAAGAAGCTTTGCTTTACAAAAGGGTCCCGGGCGCCCAGGGCCAAAATATCCAATGCGAAGTTTGCAATCACCAGTGTTTAATTTTTCCGGGTGGACGGGGGATTTGCGGTGTCAGAGAAAATCAAGATGGAAAATTATACGCCTTAAATTATGGCAAAGTTATTGCGGCGCACATTGACCCAATTGAGAAGAAACCGCTTTACCATTTTTTGCCCGGCACCTTTAGTTATTCAATAGCCACGGTTGGTTGCAACTTTAAATGTCTCCATTGCCAAAATGCTGACATATCACAATACACCAAAGAATGGGGTGGAGAAATTATAGGTGACGAACTTTTACCTGAACAAGTGGTTAAGAATGCTATAAAATACAACTGCCCTTCCATTTCCTATACTTATACTGAGCCAACCATTTTTTTGGAATATGCTTTGGATACAATGAAACTTGCCAATCAAAAAGGATTAAAGAATGTCTGGGTAACCAATGGTTATATGAGTGATAAAACTTTGAAGTTGATAAAGCCATATCTGGACGCGGCTAATGTTGATTTAAAAAGTTTTTCTGACGAGTTTTATAAAAGAGTTTGCGGCGCGCGTCTGCAGCCAGTTTTAGATAATTTGATTAAAATTAAAAAAGCCGGCATTCATCTTGAAGTTACCACTTTGATTATTCCGGGCGAAAATGATTCTGAAAAAGAATTAAAACAGATTGCTGGGTTTGTTGTTGAGAAATTAGGCGCTGATACGCCTTGGCATGTTTCTCGTTTTTTTCCAGCTTATAAAATGAATAATTTGCCTCCGACCCCAGTTGAAAAAATTTATCAGGCAGTTGAAATTGGAAAAAAAACCGGCATAAAATATGTTTATGCCGGCAATGTGTAAAATTATTTTACTGTCTTATTTTAAAATTAATCCGTTCTTTCTTTAACAGATATAAAAAAAGCGCAACACAAGTAAGGTAGATAATAACAATTTTCCATATTATTCTCAGGCCCGCTAACCACTGATGAATTATTCCGCATAGATC
>CAZDKR010000008.1:6939-12583 GCA_964506375.1 uncultured Gammaproteobacteria bacterium | reverse complement strand
AAAGACTGGCAAAAATTTCTAAAACACTGAAAAAAATCCAAAAGTATCTACTAGCCAAAAAACTAGCACAAACACGTGCGCAGGGCTTGTTAAAACACATATTACTTCCAAAATGTTATTCAGAATATTATTTCAAAATTTTTATTCCTCAAACACTTGGGCTTCAAAAATATAAAATTCCGCACTTGGGTCCTGCCAGCAATTCCTATCCAGGCCTGCCTTTTGATAACATAACTCTGATAAAAATTGTTCTTTAGTCCAGCCAGTCTCAGTGGCTACCTGGGGCAAAAATACTCCTTGATTCAAACCTTTCTTAACAATTACCCCGTGTTTGCCCAATTTAATTTCCTCAATGCTTTTTATCCTTTTCGGCACTGTTAAAACAGAAATCTCTATTTTGATCTGACCCAATTCGTCTTGAGTTAAGGGCAAAAAACGATGATCATTAAACGCGGCAGATAATGCCATTTGTTGAATTGCCTGACCTAACGGAACTTCTGGCGGCTCTATTAAACCAATACAGCCCCTTAATTCACCATTTTTATGCAAAGTTACAAAAACTCCCCTTTTCTCTTTAAAAATATCGTAATTCTTGTAATCTTCATACTTTTGGACATTATTATCAAACGCCCTTTCTAAAGTATTCCGCGCTAGCTTTAAAGCCGCTTCCTGCTCCTCCTTATTCAATTTTTTACCTATTACTTGTTGTTTGTCACTTTCTGTTTGTTTACTAAACACTAAGGCCGCATACCCAACTACTCTCTCTTTGTCACCATAAAGAGGTGCGTCGCCAGAATTGGTATAACTTAACAATTCTCCAGTTAAATTCATATTACTGGCTAAATACATTGCCACAGCCACAGCTGGCCAGCCACAAGCGCAAGTTGACAAATTTTCTATTCCCCGGCTTTCTAATTTGTTAATAGTCTGCAAAAACTTCTCTGCGTCACCAGCTAAAATTGCCTCAATAGTCTCCTGATCCACTGCCTTAGCGTCTTCATAATTAGGATAATGCGACAAGTCAGTGCTAACGACTACTAAAGTTTTGTCATCAACCACTTCCTTTAATGCAGCAGCAACCGCTTTCAAATCATTAAGGTTGTTGTCACTGCCAAATAGCCCTGGTATTATTTTAAAATTGCCTAATACTTTTTGCAAAAAAGGCACTTCTACTTCTAACGAATGCTCGCTTAAGTGCACTCGGGTATCGGTTTTAATTTTGTCATTTTCTGCGACTAACTTTTCCACTGTCTCCCTATCTAATTCAACTTGGCCCAAAGGTGTTTGCCAAATATCGCTCTTATCTAAAATCAAGCCATCAAAATATTCCTGATGACTATTGCCTAATAAAATTACTTTTTCGTAGTTTTGGCCTTGGATAACTTTAAAGCCACGAGCTGCGGTTTGGCCTGAAAAAATATAACCAGCATGCGGCACGATTAAAATTTTTGGAGTCCCATTAACTTCATTTACTTTAGCATTATTTAAAAATCCATCAATCATTTGAGACAATTCACTTTCATCAAACGGATAAAACTGTCCGGCGACTGCGGGATTACGGATAATTAAATTTTTGTTTTTTTCAAAATCCATATTAAAACTCATATTTCCTGTTTGTTGATTTTGGGACGGAAAAATAAAATAAATCCCAATTCCCAAAATTATTAAGATAAATAGAATTAACAAAATATTTATGCGCATAACATCACTTTATTCTGAATCTAAACGAAAACAAAGCTGAAAAATTCTGTGGTTGTCCTGTGTCGTTCCGACGTCTAATTTATTAAATTGAATAAAAACAGCCTTCTAATTTTATTTTATGAAATATTTTTAAATTAACAAATCTTTTGAATTTAAAATTCCAAAAGCCGGCATTTTGTTTTAATCAAAGTATTTAATATCATCTTGTCTAGGTATTCAAAGCAGAATAACAAGTTGTCAACAAAATCTTTTTGGCAAATCTTAGCAAAAAAGTTGAAAAATATTCCTAATAACGACTATGTCAATTTGCCACGATCGTAGTAAATTGACATAGTTGTTATTACCTTCCTCTAAAAATTATTCAAATTATTTCAAACTATCTTAAATTATCTCAAACCATCTTAGACTAAAACAAAAAGCTGTTTGCACAGGATCAAGACGGCATACAAGTAAGCACTTCACTTCCCTTTTCTGTCACCAATACTGTATGCTCAAAGTGCGCGGACAATGAGCCGTCTTTGGTTTTAAAGGTTTGTTTGTCTTTATCAAGCACCACGCTAAAGTCGCCCATTGCAACCATTGGCTCAATAGCCAAGGTCATACCCGGCTGTAAGACCGGGCCAGTCTTTTTTAAGCCGTAATTCGGAATCTGCGGCTCTTCATGAACTCTTCTACCAACTCCGTGACCAACCAATTCTCTTATTACGTTAAAATTATTCTTCTCCACAAAGTTTTGAATAGTAAAAGAAATGTCACCCAAATAAATTCCGGGTCGGATTTTCTTAATAGCCAAATCCAGAGATTTTTTTGTCACTTTAATAAGCCTTTTTGCTTTGTGAGAAACTTTGCCTACTGGCAAAGTAATTGCCGCATCAACTACCATGCCTTTTTTAACAGGGTACCTCACGCCAGCATCCAAACTTAAAATATCACCTTCTTTTAATTTACGGTCAGGTATAGCTGGCGCGTGGACCACTTCAGAGTTAATGCTGGTGCAAAGTGTTGACGGAAACCCGCGATAGCCTTTAAACGCAGGTTGGCCACCAGCTTTCCGAATCTCGCTCTCTGCGAATTCGTCTAACTCTTTAGTTCCAACTCCAGGTCTTGCCCTTTCTGCCACCAATTTCAAAACCCTAGCCAAGATACGACCACCTTGTCGCATAAATTCTATCTCTTTGTTTGTTTTTATAATAATCATAAATAAATTCACGCCATTTACCACGGACGTGGCACAAAACCTATGAAAAAACAAATTAACTGAATTGGGTTTGCTCAGCGCTTAAATACAAACGCTGGATACATCTTAGAGAATATCCCAAGGACGCTAACAGAATATATTGTTTTTTATTTCAATTCAAATTTAATTTATTAAAAATTTCCGCGCGAACATCTTCAATGCTTTGCTCCCCATTAATTCTTATCAACAGCCCTTTTTCTCTGTAATACCCAACTACTTCCTCGGTCTCTTGATGGTAAATTTTCAAACGCCGACGGATAGCTTGCTCTGTATCGTCCTCTCTGATCTCTAATTTAACCTGGCAATCGTCACAGAGCTCATCTTTCTTGGGCGGATTAAACTTTAAATGATAAACTCTGCCGCAGCGAGGGCAAGTTCTTCTGCCTGACAGACGGTTAATAACTTCTTGGTCTGAAACAGCGATTTCTAAAACATGCGTAATTTTAATCAAGGTATCTAGATACTTGGCTTGAATCATAATTCTGGGAAAACCATCAAAAACAAAGCCCCTTTGGCAATCAGGCTGCTCTAACCTCTTTCTGACTAATTTATTAACTATGGCATTTGACACCAATCCGCCACTTTTCATCTGGTCTTTGACCATTTTGCCACACTCGCTCTCCTTTTCAACCTCATCTCTTAAAATTTGCCCAACGGAGATACTAGGAATATTCAACCTCTCGGCCAAGAAGGTTGCTTGGGTGCCTTTGCCAGAAGCTGGTGGGCCTAAAATTACAATTTTATAAATTTTATTTTTAACCATATTATAACTACTCTTAGTTATTTTAATTTTAGCACAGCTAAATCCAATCTGAAAGCTTCGCCCTGTGCCAGTGCCTTATATGCAAGCGCAGAATGAAAGCAAAATGATTCCCAAAGAGTTTTGTTAACCAAAGCTGCGGATGCAAACCCATGATCCAAGGTTTATTTCACTTCCACTTTCCTTTTCCCCGGCACCACCTCAATCCAGATATTTCCGGGTTTGAAAACAACTTCCTTGCCATTTTCGTCATAAAACACTGTTCGATCCTTTAAACTTCTTTTAACCCAAATGCCTTTTATTAATTTATTATAATAAAAGACCCAAGCCTTGCCTTGCCCAAGAGTTTCTATTTTTAAACGATCTTTTGCATCCAAATGAATTTCCTCTGGCACAAATTGGATAATTAAATTTTTCACTCCAATCTGCTTATTGTTTAAACCGTCAATGTGCGGCTGATTATTTTGAAATCGTAAATAAGTTTGGGTTGAGGTATTGTATTTATATTCAACATCAAACAAAACGCCAGGAGAATAATCAATGTAAACCACGCGCGCCGACCCTGCTTCACTATTTTTAGAAAAACTTGTTCCAGAATCTTGCCCATTCATCCCATCGCTTGCGTGTGGGGCGCTTTGTAATGTTGAGTAAATGCCATCAGCCGCTTCCAAAGTTGAACTGATACCCTTGTAAAACCGCCATGGCCGATAATTAGAAATTTTGTCAAATAATTCCCAATCAATCCTGGCTGCAGCAATCTTTTCATTAGAAGTATAAAGATTATGGGGAGGGAATTTGCCATTGCTCCGCCAAAAATACTTTGGCCCATAACTTGTAGCTTCTTCCCAATTTATAACCTGATATTCTTTAATTTTTTCTAATGCCTCTGGTGAGCCGCCTGAATGGCCAAAAAGCGCATTTATTCCCTTTGCCCAAGTTAAATAATAAGGCCTAGCGCTTCTAACAGGTCCAATTTTTTCAATCTCTTCATCAGTTGCAAATACAGCCATTAGTCTAGTTGTTCCGCCCTCAACTAAAGTATCGTAAACCAGCTGCGCTTTTGACAAGCCATATTGCGGCCGAGCATCAGGATGGTTGTCAATCATTATTGCTACTGGCCATAAATCTTCCTGGCCCTTTTTCACGCATACCCCATCAAGTTTTCTAACAGCTTCACATTTCTCTTGTTTGCTTTCTTTAAAATTAATTTTACTTAATTCATCTAAATCTTGGATGGTGCTTTTATAATAAAAATAAACGCTATAAACTATAGCAAATGCAAAAATCAAAAAAACCAGAAGATTCAAACTGGTTAACAAAATCTTGTGTTTATTTGACTTGTTTTTGTTTTTCATTTTTTGGTTCCTTTCACATATTTCAAGAAATATGCGAAGAAATGCTTAATTCAAAACGGGTCTGCTGGCAATTATTCAAACACTTGCACTGTATACCCGTTCGGCGCTTCGTCCACGAAGTTCCTTTCAGGACAAGAGCCAAAACCATGATCATTGACATTGCCTTCAAAGTTCATAATTTGCAAAATATAAAACGGTTCTCGGCAACCAAAACTGTTGGCTGGAAATTTCCTATAGCGGTAGTAATAAATATCAGAATTGACTGGATCGCGAGGCACATAGTCAATGATTTCTTCCCTTTCTAAAATATTTAAAAACTCTTGGGGTTGGCCCAAGGGTTCAAAAGTCGCATCCCAGCCACGGTAATCATCATCTTCAACTTCAGGCAAAACTCCAAAACGAGACTGATAAACCGCTAAAGCAGTTTGAATTTGCTTAATATCCGCCTTTCTTTTAGTATCCTTGACTTTGTTGCGAATAAAATCTAAAGAAATGAGCGATAAAACTATTAAAAATAATATTAGAGTTAGGCTAAAAATTCTTTGTAGACGCAAACTGGCTAATTTTTGTTCAACAACCCCCATAGTAATA
>CAZDKR010000008.1:0-6839 GCA_964506375.1 uncultured Gammaproteobacteria bacterium | reverse complement strand
TTCTTTAAAGCCACTAAGGCCAAGGTGGCTAATAACCCTACAATGGCAATGACAACTAAAAGTTCAATTAGAGTAAATCCCTTGTGTTTTCCTCTTTTTGTTTTAAGCATAAAAATTTTATAAATCACAACTTTCGCGTTTGTCATCCCGAGCACTTGGGATTAATCAAATGCAAAAGCCCTATAAATCCAAATGTCAAAAATTTTCTGGATTTTAAGCTTTGAAATTGATTTACCGTCCGACCTTTATGTTTAGCATTCTAAAAATATTATTTTTGCTCCTCGCCTTTTCCTTTGTCTTCTTCCTTGGCTTCTTCTTTTTCACCCCCTTCCTTTTTTTCTTCCTTTTCCTCACCTTCTTCGCCCTCTGGCTTTTCCTCTTCAGCAGGTTTTTCTTCCTCAACTTTACTTGGCTCTTCAACTAAAGCCACAGTAGCTTCAGTATCAGTTAAAATATTCACTTTTTCTGACACTTTCAAATCCTTTACTCTTATTATGTCGTCAAAAGTCTTTAATGACGACAAGTCAACTTCAAGTTCTGAAATCAGGTCGCTTGGCAGGCACTCTATTTCTATATGGTCCAAAACTTTAACCAAAACGCCGCCCAATTCCTTAACCGCAGGCGCTTCATTTACAAAGTTTAATTCAACCTCTGTCCTAATCTTTTCGTCCATTTTAACTTGATAAAAATCAACATGTAAAATTTTATCACTCACTGGATGGCGAGTTACATCTTGAATTAAAACCTTGACTGGCTGCGCTCCGCCATCTGCAGAAACGGGCTTTTGATGCTCGTCAATTTTTAAATCAATCAAGCTTGATTCTCCAACCTGATTAAGCGCCTTTTCAAAATCACTATAATTTAAAACTAAATTAAGATTTTCAACATTATGGCCATACAAAACAGCCGGCAGTTTGCCTGCCTCGCGTAATTGCTTAACTTTTTTGCCAGTCTCTTGCCTGGTCTTAGCGTTTAAAATGATAGTTTCTTTTTGAGTCATAGAATTATTTTCTCCAGATAGTTTTATAATAATATATAAAATAAATTGAGTCAAATTAGCAGATGTTCAAAACCTAGGGCTAAAGTGATTAAAAAATCAGCGGATCAGGCCAAATTAGACGGCAAAATATTTTCCTTCACTTTTGCCAATCTTTTAATAATAGGACTTTCGCGTTTGTCATCCCGTCCCGCGACTGCGGGATCGGGATCCCGTAATCATACCTAAAATTAGCCTAATTCAAGGGATCCTGATCCCGAGTGCTCGGGACAGGATGACAAATATTAGCCAAACGCGAAAGTCCTGAATAAAAAGCGCCTTATGTTGACTTCAAGCATAACTTGGGGTCAACAAAACAAGGATAGAAACTTTTTGCTAAGGACGCGGTTCTACTGCGTCCCCTTAAAACAGGGGCGGGTTCTACCCCGTCCCCAGCAAAAGATATTTTAAAATATTTTACTTCCTCTTCTCAACCTCTTCCAAAACTTTTTTAACAAACTCCTCATTTTTCATAACCATCACTTTATCAGACCCTCTTTTCCTGACATGCAAATTTTTTGACTTCATTTCCTTGTCACCAATCACCAGCATATAAGGAATTTTTTGCTTTTCTGCTTTTCTGATTTTGTTAGCCACGGTTTCATTTTCATCCCAGACCTCTATTCTAAAACTTTGTTCTTTTAATTCTTGGGCCAACTTGTGAGCATACTCTTTGTGAGCCGCGCCAACAGTAATAATTACAATTTGGACTGGTGAAAGCCAAACCGGAAAAGCGCCAGCATAATGTTCAATCAAAACACCAGTAAACCTCTCAAGTGAACCAAGCAAAGCCCGATGCAACATAAACGGGCGTTTTTTACTGCCGCCTTTATCAACATAGGTCATATCAAACCTTTGAGGCAAGTTAAAATCAAGCTGCAAGGTTGAAATCTGCCACTCCCTGCCCATGGCATCAAAAACTTTAACATCAATTTTAGGGCCATAAAAAACTGCTTCACCCTCTTCTGTTTCATAATTCCAATTAGCGATTTCTAATGCCTTTTTTAAGCCAGTTTCAGCCAGCTCCCAGTCTTTGTTACTGCCCAAATACTTCCCTTTATCATTTGGGTCCCTGACGCTTAGAACTATTTTAAATTTATCAAAGCCAAAAGTTTTTAAAATGTATTTGGTCAAATCAATTACTCCTACTAATTCATCAGTTAATTGTTTATCAGTGCAAATAATATGGGCGTCATCTTGAGTAAAACCGCGCACCCGAGTTAAGCCATGCAGGGTACCGGATCTCTCATAGCGATAAACTGTGCCCAGCTCTGTGTAGCGAATTGGCAAGTCACGATAACTTCTAATTTTGGAATTATACATTTTGACATGAAAAGGACAATTCATTGGTTTGACATAATAATCTTCACCCTCAATGTTCATGGGTGAATACATTCCTTCTTTATAAAAATTCAAATGACCGGATTGCTCAAAAAGTTTATATGAAGCAATATGGGGCGTGCGCACTAATTGATAGCCGCGTTTTTGATACTCTTCCAAAACAAAATTTTCCATCTGCTGCCTTAAAACAGCTCCTTTGGGCAGCCAAAGGGGCAAACCGGCGCCAACTTCTTCATCAATCATAAAAAGTTCTAATTCTTGACCTAATTTGCGGTGGTCTCTTTTTTCAGCCTCAGCCAACATTTCTAAATAGTTTTTAAGCTCATTTTCATCTTCAAAAGCCAAGCCATAGATGCGGGTCAGCATTTTATTATTTTCATCTCCCCGCCAATAAGCACCGGCCAAGCGGTTAAGTTTGAAAGCCACTTTTGACAACTCTTTGGTTGATGCAACATGAGGTCCGCGGCAAAGGTCAATAAAGTTGCCTGTTTTATATATTCTTACTTTTTCAACATTATCCTTTTGGTCGCTGGTTAACTGATCGCCAATCACAGTTGTGCCCTTCTCTTTAATGTCTTTTAATAATTCAATTTTATATGTTTGGCCCAGTTTATTAAACAATTCAATAGCCTCGTCCACGCTCATTTCTTGTTTTTCAAAAGCAATATCTTTTTTAATTAGTTCTTTCATTTTCTTTTCAATTTTGGGCAAATCTTCCGGAGTCAACTGTTTAGGCAAATCAAAGTCATAGTAAAAACCATTTTCAATTGTTGGCCCAATACCAAACTTGGCATCTGGCCAAATTTCTAAAACAGCCGCTGCCATTAAGTGAGCGGCGGAGTGACGAAGGATTTCTAAATCTTGATTTTCTGAACTTGGATTTGACATATCTTTAAATTCTTAAAAAGCAAGCAAACCAAAAAATCCCAAACAAACAACAAAACCGCGCTATCTTGTCTTTTATGCTACGTTAAGGAGTTAAATTACAATTTCAAAGCAAAACAAAAGAGAATGAAAAAAAACAAAGCGCAAATATATTTTAAGCTAATTTTTTAAATTTTTGCATTCTCTGACTTGTTATGACTAAAAAGTTGTTTCCCAAAAACATCCGCAGGGTAATTTTCTCCCTGCTTTCCAGAAACAAGCACATCGTTCAAAACATTATTTAACAACTCTACAGGGAGATGAAGCTTTTTTGACAGGCTCTCTATTTCTTTTTGGCAGTCTATTAATTCAACTGGCAATGGACCTTTTTCAGTTTCAATAACTCCTCTTTGTTTAGTAATTTTTTCCATAGTTTTGTTCTAATTGTTTAGTTAATTTATAAGTTAAATCTATATGATAATAAACTTATTTAATTTTTACCTCAATCCTGCTGGCCAGGGCTGGGGCGCTTTTAACCCAAAAAGGCCAAAATTTTACCTCAACACCTTCAATGCTTGGATACTGTGAAAAGTAATATTCAATTCCCTTTTTATCAAATCCAGCAATTTCTTTTTTGTTAAATTTATCAAGATCAAAATTACCTTGCACCTCAGCTGTTAATTTCACATTAATTACGGCATTATTGTTTTCCTGATCCAGACTTTTTATTTGGTAATCAAAATCATCAACCTGCCAGCTTATTATTTTTTCTTGCCCCATAACTTTTTGCTTGTATTTTTCTTTGGCAACCCGCAATAACTCATCAGGATCCAACAAAATTACTTGGGCCAAAACTTTGCCACTAACAGTAAATTTCTCTACTTCTTCACCTGCTTTATTTGAAACCTGCTGACTTAAAACTTCTTTTTTTATCAGCTTATTGGCAATAACCTCATTATCTAACAACTGATCACTAAATTGATTCTTAATCTCTTCATCTAAACTTTGAAGAAAGCCCTGCTGACCTCTTTGAATATCATCTTCTGTTAAAACCCCGATTCTTCTGACGCCGCCGGTCATAGGTTTATCAGAAATGCCATAAATTTTTTGCTGTAGGTTGGCTGACAAGCCGGGGATAGTAAATTTAGTCGGGCCAATGTTGCTTTCCGCGCCTTCTTTATCAGCATATACCTCTGCCACAATTTCACCCCCGGCCGGAACATTTACCGTGTCTTTTAATCTAAACAAAATTCCTTTGGGAGATAAAAATCGCGTAGTTTTAACTAAGGGCTGGTTGCGGGTATGGTTATTAATAATCCTGATTTTGCCTGTGGCTATTCCGGGCTGCTCAGTAAAATTTTGAACAAAAAATTCCTTGCTCACCTCAATTTCCTTGGAAACAATTCTTCCTCTTAAATCACTTTGGGTGCTAGTTGGCGAAACTGTTAAATCAAAAGACAAGGTCTTTGGTTTCTGGCTCAAAGTTAAAACAATAGTCGCCTTGGCAAAAGAAAAATAAACAATAAAAATTAAAAGAATTAAAGCCAAAACAACAAAACCAATAGAAATTTTGCGAAAAGAAGGAAATGAATTGTTTTGTATGGTTTGACGAGGCATATTTGTGTTGCCCGCCTTTGCCCTTAGCAATCTCTATATTACTATGATACGGCAGGCAGGCTTTAAATTTTTTGATTGAAAAATATGTTAAAAATTTGAATTTTGTTTTAAAGCATATATTTTAACATATAGTTTAAAACACTATGAATCTCTCTGCTGCGGCTTTAAACAGCTTTTAACAATGCAAAAAGGTAACAAAGGAGGTGCGGGACAAAAGCTATTCTACTTTAATATTACCACTACCCACAATTTCTTCAAGTTTTTGCCTTACTTCTTGATTATACACTATTTTAAAATCTGTCTCAACTTTTCGTAAACTACCTGATTGAATTATGGTTAGATATACCTGGTATTCGCCTTTGTATTGATCAAAAATGTCTTTTAACTTTTGATGAATATCTGAATTAAAATATCTGGGCAGCTGAATCCAGACTTTTTTAAAGCTCGGAACTTGCTCGCCTGTTAAATGGGCAGGCAGCTTGCAACTTGCAACCTTTTTCAGCTCTTCTTTTTGGGCAGTCTGTTTCTCTCTAATTAGCGCTTCTTGATTACTCTTAGCTGCAAACTGGTGGTTATTGATCAGGGGGCGTCCATTATTGACATTTGCATTTAGCTTCTTTGCAATTTCATCTATATTTTCTTGATTTATTTCATAAACCAAATCAGCTAAAATTTTAGGGTTATTCTCCCTGACTGAAACTCTACCAACCACAAAAACATTTTTATCTTCCTGCCATACATCTGAATTTTGTTTTAAAACATTAGGAAAAACCAAAACTTCAATTGGCGAAGTGGTGTCTTCAATAGTAACAAACATCATTAATTCATTTCTGCGAGTAAATACCCTCTGAACCTTAGTTATAATACCAGCCACTTTGACACTCTTGTTTTTTAAACTACCAACTTCAGAACAGGAACAAGTTACGTGCTCTGAAACCAGCTTGCTCATCTCACTAAATGGGTGACCAGAAACATAAAGTCCTAATAATTCTTTTTCCCATGCCAGTTTCGTTTTAACATTAGCCGGTGGCGCAGGGGTTAGGCTCAACTCCCCTCTTTCTTGTCCATAATTTAAATCGCCAAAAAGCGACTTTTGAGCGCTATTTTTTTGTTTTTGCTTGTATCTGACAAAATTTAAAATTCGATCCAAATTTTCCAACATCTGATTTCTTTCACCCAATGAATCCATAGCGCCTGATTTAATTAAAGCCTCTAGCGATTTTTTGTTTAAATTTTTGCTTTCAATTCTGGTTAGAAAATCTTCCAGTGATTTAAATTGTCCTTTTTCTTTGCGGTTGGCAATAATTACATTGGCAATATCAGACCCTAAATTTTTAATAGCTAAAAGCCCAAACCTTATTTCATGGTCTGAAATATAAGTAAAGTCAGGTCGCGAATAATTAACATCTGGGGGCAAAACTTTAATGCCCAATTTCTCGCACTCTTGAACAGCTTCAACTATTTTATCAGTATTTTGCGATTCGGCTGTCATTACTGCTGTCATAAATTCAGCTGGATAATGAGCTTTAAGATAGGCGGTCTGGTAAGCCACAAGGGCGTATGAAGCAGCATGAGAGTTATGGACAACAAAATCATTAGCTATAAAATTATGGTTATCAGGAATTGTCAAATCATAAGTCTGCTCAATTCCTATTTTTTTAATCTCCACGATTTCATCCCAGTATATGTCGGAATTAGCATATGCTTTTAAAACTTTAGAGTTTAATTTATCAGCTATTAAATTTATTGTTTCTCTTAAGAACCCTTTTTTATTTTTATCTAAGAAAAAATTTCTTTCAGATATTTTAAGCTCCTTGGCAAACTTTTTAATATCCAATCCTTTATTATAAATTTTCTGTTTAATTAAAGGTAAAATATCAACTGGGATAATGTCTTTATCCTGCCTGACAGTTTTTTTTGAAAGTCCAAAATTTAAAATTTTATTATTTTTAATAATCTTGTTTAATGTTTTCTTTTTCTT
>CAZDKR010000007.1:0-13525 GCA_964506375.1 uncultured Gammaproteobacteria bacterium | reverse complement strand
AAATCAAAGGTGAAGGGGATAACAAAAACAATAGTTATTGCAATAACTACAAAAGTTAAAACTCTTTTGTTTTTTGGCATTAAAAAGTTCACGGCGCAATTTTTTATTAAATTTTTATTTAGGTTGTGGTTCCCCCTACCCAGCTTGAAAATTGATTAAGCACAAATCTTACAATAGCCCAAGCCAGGAAGATGATAGCTAAACCAATTAAACCATAGGTTAGTCGTTTTTTAGCAGTTCCTACTTTATCTTCATTACCGCCAGCAGTCATCCATTCAAAGCCACCAATTAGAACAATAACAATTGCTACTAAAGCCAAGAAGCCTAATACCCAGTTAATAATATTGACTGCTACTTGGGCAAGGTCAGTTTGCCCTTTGGGTACATTTATGTTGTTAATTAAGTTCTCACCAAAGTTTTGCGCTGCTACTATTGCTGGCATAGCAAGAACCATTAGCATTAAAAAGCAAAGCGCGTGTTTGACTAATTTTTTATTCATAAGGTTCTATTAAGTTAATCTGTATCATTGCCGTGTTTTTCTTGTGAACTGCATTTGCGCGCAGATTAACACAGGCCTGCTTTGCTCTTGCTGAAGCAAGGCAAGTGTGAACACAGATTAACACAGATTTTTTAATTTTTAATGACCTTTAAAACGACCTTTAAGTTATATTAAATGACCTTTAATTTATCCACAGTTATATTATAACATAAAAATATAAAAACATAAAAACAAAAGGCAGGCAAAAATTATTTAATTATTCCAAAAACAAAATTTAATATGGCGTATGAAGAAAAAATAACTACTAAACCAATGGCTGCCCAAAGCATAATGTCAGTGGCTTTTTTAATTTTTGCCGCTTCGCCTTTGGCAGTCATCCAGATAAAACCAGCAGTAATAAAAAGAACCAAGGCAATAGAACCAACAATACCTAAAACAATTTTAATAACCTTGCCAACAACAAGAGGGATATTTGGATTGTCGCCAATCGCGGCAACTGGGTTGTGAAAAGATTGGCCTAATGCAGGCGCAATGCCAATAATGTTAATAACAAATAAAAAAAGCAAGGAAGTTAAAATTGTTAAAAAAATAATTGATTTCATGGGATAAATAAAATTAGAAATTAGGTGGTTTAAAATTTTAATGAATTGGAATTGGTTATTAGAAATTGCCTGTTTGCCAATTTTTAATTTCCGTTTTCTGTGATTTTTTAGTTTTTGATCTTTGTCTTATTCCGGAAGCTTACAGCACACAGTTTCATTGCCGCCCGGGCACAAGAATCTGACACAGTTGTCATTAGTTTCGCACTCCTTATAACTTTTTAGACCCAGGCCGCAGTCTTGGTAATTGCGACAATCCCAACCTTCGCCTCGGGCAACACATTTTGAATTATCTGTAATTTTGCATACTTGATACCATTCTTTTTTATTCCCTATGACAGTTGTCTTGCCGGCAAATGAAGAGATAATAAAATTAACTATAACCCATGCAAAAACAACAATGATAATACCGATAACGGTATTGGTCATAATGCTTTGGCCTTGCTGGATTCGGCCGGGCACGCCTCCTGAAGTAATCCATAAAAATCCGCCGTAAATGAAAAATAGCAAGGCTGCAGTGCCAACAATACCTAAAATTAGTTGGGTAAAATTAGAAATCACCCATAAGAAATCACACACATCATAATTGCCAGTTTGGCAAGGACTGTTTTTGTCAGTGCAAGGGGGAAGAAGACTGGCGTTTGCAAATAAAGGAATAAGTAGCAGTGTGAATAGAAAAATTAGGAAGAAAATTGTTTTCATAAAATAAAATAGAAATTAAGAAATTAAGGCATGTAAAAATCCTTGGTTTTTATTGGTTTTTTATTGTTATGCCAGACGCTCGGGATGAGCTGCCTAATTTCTAATTTCTTAGTTTTTTTAATATGTCTGTGATATTGCCTGTGCCGCAGTATTAATCGCGTTTCTGGGGGTTGATTTGCCTTGAATGACATTTTCAATCATTTGTTTAAAAATTTGATTAGCATAGTTAGGGTTTTTGCCGCGGTACCAACTTTTGGCTGTTAAAATTTGTTCCGCAAACGGCGCCCTTTCTGGATATTGCGATTTGTATTTAGAGATTAAGCTTTTTAAAGCCGGCGGTTTTTGGGTTTTGTTTAAATAATTTTCTACATAATATCTTATATTTCCTTTTTCGTCTTTGTATTTCTTGGTGCTCATAAAATTTAGAAAATCCCAGGCTTCATTTGGGTATTTAGTTCTCTTAAAGACAGTGTAACACCAATAGCTAGCTAAGTTTACTGGCAAGCCCAAGGAATCAGTGCCGTCTTTGTTAATGTGCAGGACCGGTGCAATGCCTAAATCAACCTTAGGGGCTTGGGCTCTGATGAGTGGAATCTGATAAGCAAAGCCAAACATCATAGATAATTTGCCGGCAGAAAAAAGTTCTAAAGCTTCTGGCAGGTTGTTGTTCCATGTATAGACTTCTTTAGAAGGCAAGGCAAAGTCAGTATAAAATCTCAAGGCTTGTTCGCCAGGATAAAAATTGCGGTCATGACTTGAAGGTCTGTTAAACGCAATTTGTCCTTGGGGACCAACCATCTGAGTGCCGTTTTGCATCATTAATAATGATAAAATGTCATTAGAGCGGTTAATGTTATTAGCGCCTCCCAAGGCAATGGCTGAGCGAATAATTTCTCCTTCTTCATTTTGGCGAGTTAGTTTTTTTGTAACTTCAGTTAGTTCCTGCCAAGTGGCTGGCGGTTGAGTTAAGCCAGCGGCATTAAGGTGTTCGCGGTTGTAAAACAATGACAAGGTGTCAACTGACAGCGGCAAGCCATAAATTAAATTGTTTTTAACAACGTCTTTGTAAACTACATCAGGAAAAATATTTTTAACTTGATAGGGTGTTAAGGTAGGAAATTCTTTGATAACAGCTTTCTTTTCTTTTTTCAAAAAACCAGACTGTTCTAGAGTTGGCAATTTAATTCTCTGGGGCATAGGCAAGATTTTGCTTTGGTATTTGCCCAGCCAAGTGTTGTGAACAACAAATATATCAGGCCCTTCGTCTTCGGCCCAGCCTTCTATTAATTTTTTTTCATAATCTTCCCACCTTAATTTGTAATAACTAATTCTAACATTTGGATGAGCTATTCTATAAGCCGCAATAATTTTTGAAAATGCGTCTGACGGGTCAAATATTCCCCACATTTTTAATTCCACTTGTTTTAGTAGGGCTTTTTTAGCTGCAGGATCGCCACCTTTGCAGCCAAAGCCAGTGGTAATAAGGCAGATAAAGATGAGGAATAAAATAGTTAGTTTAATTTTCATATTCTTCCAGTAAAGCATTTTAACATACTAATATTATTAACATTTGTTTTTGTGATTTAATTATAACATTTTTAAATTTTAAAATAAATCCAGTGTTTAATGAGATTTATTGCAAAATTTATGCGGGACAAATTAAACTTTGCCAAAAATTAGGTTTGCCCGGTATTTTAAATTCACAAGCGCTGGATATTTTTTTAATTTTGTTTTAGGGCGGCGAATATTCTAAAGATATTGAACATAACTGCTTTTAGCTGCTTAACTTATGTTTCCCGTGTTTTATTACAATAGAATTACAATAGAATATTAATGGATAATACAGATTTAGTTGTTTTATGTTTTTAAAATTGTCTTTGAGGGAAGTTGTCTGGTTGCATGACTGGGCGCTTTGATGTTTGTCAGGACAAACCTTATGCTTTGGTGCGTTACGAAGAAATATGCTGGAGGGGAGAGTTGAACTCCCACAGGATTGCTCCTATCAGGTCCTAAACCTGACGCGTCTACCAGTTCCGCCACTCCAGCCCGTGTTTGTCAGATTGCCCTGTGGCGAGCGGAGCAGGTTTTGCAGATTCCTGTCTGTCACCTTGGCATTACACTTTTATTTTATGTTTTATTTGAAAAACAATCAACCCCTTTTTAAAATTTAAGCGCCTTACAAGCAGCTTGCTGTCCTTTTTTATTTTTTATAGACTTAAATTAAGAAAACAATTTAGGAAAATAATTTTGAGTTACAAAACTAATGTTTTGTGATTCATAAAAATTACCTATGCCTACCACCAATTTTTATTTTAAAAGATTTTCTCTTTTGCTTTTTTTAATTTTGTCCTTTTCCTTTTTAGGAATTTTTTTGTTTTCTAAGGTTGCTAATGCCGCAGTCATAATTAATGAGCTACTCCCAAATCCTGCTGGAAGCGATGAGGCAGAATGGATTGAGCTGAAGAATACCGGCTTAGAAGATGTTGACCTTGATGGGTGGAGAATTAGTGATAAAAGTAAATCTTATACAATCAGCAGTTCTGATTTTGCCACAACAACAATTTTGGCAGGGGAATTTTTTCTTCTGGAAAAGTCAAAAACAAAGATTGCTTTAAATAATTCCGGCGAGGAAACTGTTAGTTTGCTTGATGGGGCGGATAATTTGATTGACGAAGTTACTTACATTGGTCCAGCCCAAGAAAACACTTCTTATGCCCGTGATAAAGAGCATAATTGGCATTGGACAGCTTCATTAACTCCTTTAGAAGAAAACATTATTAACAATTTTTCTGACGAGCGGTCTGATATTAAAACTAAAAGCGAGGGCGATAGTGGCCTGGAACAAGAGGGTAATAGTGTCATAATTAATGAACTATTCCCAAATCCCACTGGAAGTGATGAGGCAGAATGGATTGAACTGAAAAATGTTGGAGAGAAAAATGTAAATTTAGTTAATTGGAGAATCAGTGACTTGAGCGGCAAAACTTATGTTATTTCTAGTGATGATTTTGCCACGACAACAATTTTGGCCGGCGGTTTTCTTCTTTTACCCAAATCACGCACTGGTATTGCTTTGAATAACGCAGGCGGTGACACAGTGCGCCTTTTTGACTTAGGCGGCAATCTGGTTAGCGAAGTTTCGTATCTTGAGTCCACCCAAGATGGCTTGTCTTGGGCAAGGGATGAACAGGGCATTTGGTATTGGACAACAACCCCAACGCCATTAGAAGAAAATGTTATCACCCAACCCACTGCGCCAGAGCCGGTAAATGGCGGAGGTGGCGGAAGCAGTGGGGCGGGCGCTAAAAAGAATTATACTAAGCAAATAAAAATTAACGAGATTTTGCCCAATGCTTTAGGTGCTGATCAAGGAAGTTTAGGGAAAGATGACAAACCGTTTGATCAAGGCAAAATTTTAAATAACGAACTATTAATACCTGAATTGGGCGAGTGGATAGAATTAAAAAGTTTTGATAATGCAATCAATTCACTGGCCGGCTGGAAAATAACTAACAAGTCAGGCGAGTACATTATTAAAGAGAACGATTTTAAATCGGTTTATGCTTGGCCAAATGATTTTTTTATCCTCCCTCGTTTTATTACTGGTTTAAGATTGAAAAACAGTGGCGGAGATGAAATAAAGCTTTTTGACCCTGCCGGCAACTTGGTTGATTCAGTAAAGTATTCTGGAACAGCAGATGAGAATGAAGCTTATATGGCCAACAAAGATGGCAAATGGCAGTGGACAATCACGCCTACTCCTTGTCGTGAAAATATTTATACCAAGAAGAACCTGCCGCCCCATGCTTATTTTGAAATTTTAGGCGATTGGCTGGTTGGTTCTAAAATTATTTTTGACGCCACTGAGTCTTATGATCCAGAGGGGGAAGATTTAAAATACTTTTGGGAGTTTGAAAACGAAGCCGTGATAAACGGCTTGGCAACCACAACCTTAGCCACCACTTCGCCAGTAATAGAATTAAGCTTTAGCAGGCCTGGTAGTTTTAAAATTAAATTACAAGCAGAAGATGTGGACGGCCAGAGCGATGAATATGAGCAGACGTTAATTTTAAGCTTTAACCCAAAAGACATTCCTGATGTTCGTGAGTTAAAAATCACAGAATTTCTGCCTGATCCTGTTGGCAGAGATGAGACTGGCGAATGGATAGAGATTTTTAATAATTCTGATCATAAAATTGATTTGTCGTATTTTAAACTAGATGATATGGAAGGCGGTTCTCCACCCTACACTTTTAAAGAAACGGTTATTCCGGCTAAAAGCTATCTAGTTATTAAGAGAAGTCAATCAAGAATTGCTTTGAATAATGATTACGATAGCCTGAGATTGTTTGACCCAGCTGGCAAATTGTTGCAAGAAGTTGATTATGATGACGCAGAGACTGGTTTAAGCTATGCCCTGAACGAGAAAGGGGAGTGGTTTTGGACAAGCAAAGCGACACCGGGCGAGAAGAATATCATAGAAGAAGCAGTTGATAATTTGCAATTATCTTCTCAACGAAAAACCCAGGGCAAACAACTGGCTGCAAAAAAATATATTCCTATTTTAAAAGTTGATTTAGAAGATCTTAGGGAGCTGGATCCAGGAACAAGGGTTCAGGTGCAAGGGGTGGTTTCTGTTGAGCCAGGCACCTTAGGCGCCAGCATTTTTTATTTGGCTGGTTCTGGTGTCCAAGTCTATTGTTACAAAAAGGATTTCCCTGGCTTGGCTATAGGCGATGTAATCCAAGTAACTGGCACGCTCGGGCGATATTATAATGAGACTAGAATTAAAATTAAAGATAAAAATAGTATCAAAATTATAGATTCGGGCCGTCCGCCTGATCCAGAGCAAGTTTCTTTAGATGAAATTTCAGATGAAATAGTAGGGTCTTTAATAAAAGTTTTTGGCGAAGTGACTAGCATTAAAAGAGACGATTTTTGGTTAGATGACGGAGGGGGTGAAATAAAAGTTACAATTAAAAGAAGCACGGACATTGATCTGGAAAAATTAAATTTAGATATTGGCGACCGCGTTGAAGTCATTGGCATTTTATCTCAAACCCAAAGCGGATTTAGGATTTTGCCAAGAAGCAAAGAGGATGTTAAAGTGCAAAAGATTTTGGGGAAGGCAGTTGCAGAAAATTCAAAAACGCAGGAACATAAAAACGCTGTTAATATTTTAAAATATTTGTTAACATTTGCTGTGGCAGTAATCCTGGTGATGGGGGTAATTATAGTCAAATTAATGACTCTTGCCAAAAAAACAAAGATGTGATAATTTAAAATAAGATTAGAATTTTCACGTTTAGTTTACTTTCATTTGCCGCGCTGGTTCTGAATATTCAAGGCGTGAGCGGCAAATAAAAACTAAATATAAGCCTTAAAGATAAAAGTTTTAAGCTTTTATGTAAATTAGGTTTTAATCCGCGTGTTTTTGTGTTTGGACATTTTTCACACAAATTAACAAAATAAATGATTAAAGTGTTATCATATGAAAAAATATAACTTATTCGTTTTGCTACCTAATTTAGCAGAAGAACAGATTAAGGATTTAGATCAAAAGATCGCAGAGTTGATTGAAAAAGTTGGCGGAAAAGTTGAAGAAGTTAATTACTATGGCAAAAGGAAGTTGTCATATGCTATAAAAAAGACAAGGCACGGTTTTTACATTGATTATGTTTTAAGTTTAGCGGTTGACCAAATTGAGAAGTTAAAGAGTGAATTGAAATTAAAGCCAGAGGTTTTGAGGTTTGAACTCTCAAAACATACAGAGACTTCTTCTGAGGCACGCTCTGGAAGCGCGTCTGCTTTAAGCAAACCCCAGTCTTTGGCTGAAAAACATAAAAATCTCAAGACAAACGAAGATAAAGGAGAAGATGACAAGAAAAAAGAAGCTGGCGAACTGCAAGGTAAGGAGACAGAGAAAGAAAAACCCCAAATCAGCATAGAAGAATTGGATAAGAAGTTGGATAATATTTTAGAAAGTAGTGATATTTAAAAATTAAAAAATAGGACGCTAATAAAAATAGAAATTAGTTGTTGGAAATTGGAAATTAGAAATTGGTAAGTAGATTATGGGTTTGAGATAATTAAAATAAGCACTTCATACACTTTTTCTGTGCGTATATCTGCGTCCCGTAGCCGCGGGATTGAAATTCCGATACAATAAAATAAAATATAAGGTTACCCTTTTCTAATTTCTAATAACCGATTTCTTTATTGTTTTTTTAAAGCTAATTTAATAATAGTAATTATCACAATATCATATTAAGGTATTTGTGATAGTCGGGAAATTATATGAATTTAAACCGCGCTATTTTAATTGGCCGTTTAACCCGTGATCCAGAAACAAGAACCACTCCTTCTGGGCAGACAGTAGTGCATTTTGGTTTGGCTACCAACCGCGTTTGGAATGACCAGTCAGGTCAAAGGCAAGAGGCTACTGAGTTTCATAATATTGTGGCTTGGTCAAGGTTGGCTGAGATTTGCAGTCAGTTTTTGCGAAAAGGCAGTTTGGTGATGGTTGAAGGTCGGATTCAGAATCGTTCTTGGCAAGGGCAGGATGGGACAATGAAATACCGCACTGAAATTGTGGCAGAAAATATCCAGCTCGGCCCCCGTGCCCAAGGAGAAGGTTTTTCTAAGCCCGTTGATTCGCCAGCAGAAGTTGGCAGCAATAAAGGGCAACCAGTTGCAGAGAGTAAGCCGTCAGTACCTCCTGAAGAAGATTTAAAGACTATTAATGTTGATAAAGATGGCAATCCTGTGGCTGAAGAGTCAAATCCTGGAGAACCGCCATCAACGACTATGCCGTTTTAATTTTTTCATTTTATCCCGAGGATTCTAAATTTTGCCTTGCGGGGCATATTTGATGAAGTTTGAATGAAAGGGTCGCTCGGGATAAATTTTGCTAAAGAATAATATGCCAATAACTAATAATGATCAAAAACATTGTTACTTTTGCGTTAATAAATCTCAAAAGGTTGATTTTAAAGATGTTCAGGTTTTGCAGAGATTTATGTCGCATTATTGCCGCATCGTGCCCAGGAGGCGGACTGGTTTGTGCGTTAAGCACCAGAAAAAAGTGGCTAAAGCCATAAAAAGAGCGAGAATTATGGGATTGATGCCGTTTGTCCGCAAATAATCTTGGATCTTGGGCTGTTTGCGGAAAATCTCAAGAAAACAAATAACAAAAATCAGGCAGATTCCAAAGTTAAATATTAAATCCTGGACACTTGTTTTTATATTATCCAATGCTTGTTTTGGTTTTATGTTAAGCTATGTTAAGTATTAACGACATCAAAATTGGAACTATTTTTAAATACGACGGCCAGCCCTACCAGGCTATTTTTGTCAATCATTCCAAGCAGGCTAGAAGCGGCGCTGTTTTGCAGACTAAAATTAAAAATTTAGTGACAGGGCAGGTGTTAGAGAAAAATTTTAGGCCTTCTGATAAATTTGAAGAAGTTGACCTTGTTAGAAAAAAGGCTAACTATTTATACCGAGAAGGTAATAAATATTTTTTTATGGATGATGAAAATTATGATCAGTTTTTTTTGGAAAAGGATGTTTTAAAAGACAAAGTTAATTATTTAAAAGAATCTATGGCAGTCAACATTTTATATTTTGATGGACAGGTTATTGCTGTTGAATTACCGCCCAAGGTTGAACTTAAAGTTGTTGAGGCGCCAGAAGGTGTTAAAGGCGATACCACAGGTTCAGCTACTAAAACTATTGAACTGGAAACAGGTTATAAACTTAACGCGCCGTTGTTTGTTAAAGAAGGTGATGTTGTGAAGGTAAACACAGAAACAGGAGAATATGTTGAAAGAGTATAGTTAATGGAGTATTTTAAAAATAGCCTTGAGCGTGCTCAGGAATCAGAAGTTTTTTATCTTGAAAGCCTTTTATCTTGTGGTAATTTTGTGGTAATGATTAATGGTGTTTATTAATATTTCAGTTGCGCATATTTAAAAGAATAAAATACAGGGCTTTCGCGTTTGGCTAGTGTTTGCCACCCGGGTATTTGATTACTTGACATATTTTTTAAAAAAACTTATAATAACAATATAATAAAAAAAAGTTGTTCACAAAAGTGTGGATAAGTGGCAAAAACCGTGTTAAATTATATGAAAAACAAAAAACCAATTTTTAAAGAACCAAGCGGTTAAATTTTGTGCACCCCGAAATTTTTGAGGCCGCTTGGAAGCAAGCGGTTTTTTAATTTAACTAACACAAATAACAAATAACAATTAACAATTAGCAATTAACAAGATGAAAACCTTAGATAAAAATTTGTTAATTGTTAATTGTTGGCTGTTAGCTGACAGAATTGTTCTTTGACAATTCAGAAATAAGTGAGTCATAAAAAGTACACCGAAAATCCGCCAAAATTCCATTTTGTGGAGTTTAGGCGACAAACAAAGATCGTTAAAAGGATATTAGAACAAATATGGCATATGGTGGATGCCTTGACTCGAAAAGGCGATGAAGGACGTAGCAGCCTGCGATAAGCCTCGGGGAGCTGGCAAGCAAGCTTTGATCCGGGGATTTCCGAATGGGGTAACCCAGCGCGACTCAACATCGCGTTACCGCGCTGTTTCGTTGCGAAATTAAAAATAAAAAATAAAATATTAAAAATAATAAGTAAAAAAAATCAAAGAAATTTTTTTACGATTTTCTAATTTTTTATTTTTGGTATTTTATATTTGATTTCGCTGCGAAGCAGCGCGGAGCGAACCCGCTGAAGTGAAACATCTCAGTAAGCGGAGGAAAAGATATCAATTATCGCGGACAAACGCGGACGGCACGCGGACAAACGCGGACAATTTCTGCGTAAGTCAGCGTTAAGTCTGCGTTAGTCAGCGGATATTCCCTTAGTAGTGGCGAACGAACAGGGAGGAGCCTAAACCAAAGTAAGTGTTTGTCGGTGAAACACACTTTTAGTGTGAAGATCTGGCATTAAAGGTGTAAGCCGTTGCTTACTTTGGGGTTGCAAGACACTAACATTCTTGTTGCTTACACAACAAGAGGTAAGTTACAAAAAGTAATTTCCCTAGCTGAATAACCCTGGAAAGGGTGACCAGAGAAGGTGATAGTCCTGTAAGCGAAAGGGATTACACTTACTCGTTAGTGTTCTTAAGTAGGGCAGGACACGCGAAATCCTGTCTGAATCTGGGTCGACTATGATCCAAGGCTAAATACTTTTCGAGATCAATAGTGAACAAGTACCGTGAGGGAAAGGTGAAAAGCATCCCGGTGAGGGAGATGAAATAGTATCTGAAACCATATGCCTTCAAGGAGTAGGAGTCCCGAATATTCGGGATGACTGCGTGCCTATTGAAGAATGAGCCAACGAGTGTGCGTACGTTGCTAACCTAATCCTGATCTTTCGGGAGAAGGTGCAGGGAAACCGAGTCTTAACCGGCGATGCCGTTGTTTCACAGCGGCCGGTAGCGTGCGTACGACCCGAAACCAAGTGATCTAACCATGGCCAGGGTGAAGTCCCGAGAAATTCGGGATGGAGGCCCGAACCCACCAGCGGTGCAAAACTGGGGGATGAGCTGTGGTTAGGGGTGAAATGCTAATCGAACTTGGTAATAGCTGGTTCTCCTCGAAATAGCTTTAGGGCTAGCGTCGGTCAAAATCCAGTTGGGGGTAGAGCACTGGATGGGGTTGGAGCCGCAAGGTATCCTCCCCAACCAAACTCCGAATACCAACTTGGAGTTCCCGGCAGTTAGACCGTGGGGGCTAAGCTTCACTGGTCAAAAGGGAAACAGCCCAGATCTCAATCTAAGGTCCCTAAATCTCAACTAAGTGTTAAAGGTGGTGTTTTTTCTCATACAACCAGGAGGTTGGCTTAGAAGCAGCCATCCTTTAAAGAAAGCGTAATAGCTCACTGGTCAAGAGAAAATGCGCCGAAAATTTACCGGGGCTAAGTTGAGTACCGAAGATGAGAACGTGCTTCGCTTTCGCTCAGCACTAAAATAAAAGATAAAATATAAAAAACTAAAAATTATGAATGAAAAATTTTCAGAGAAAATTTTTCATGAAGTAATTTTTACTAATATTTTTTATCTTTGATTTTTAATTTTTTATTTTAGTGGAGCGTAAGCGGAGCGCGTGGTAGAGGAGTATTCTTAAACTGTTGAAGTCAGATCCGCGAGGACTGGCGGAGGTTTAAGAAGCAAGAATGTTGGCATGAGTAACTAAAATCCCGATGAGAATTCGGGACACCTGAAGTCTAAGGTTTCCTGGGCAATGATTGTCAACCCAGGGTGAGGCGGTCCTAATCCCAGTATCGAAAGGTATTGGGAGATGGATGAGTGGGTTAATATTCCCGCCCTGCTTTAAGCTTATCCTTTGATGACGCATCTGAGTGTGTGAGCGTCCTATGGCTATGACGTCCTTTGCATATTTGTTTGTAAATATGTGAAGGAGTAGTGAAACCTCCGGGTGGATCGAATTCACGTAATCAGGTGCCAAGAAAAACTCAAAGGTTATGGCTTAGAGCAACCGTACCGCAAACCGACACAGGTAGACGGGTGGAGAACACCAAGGTGTACGAGAGAACCCTTTTTAAGGAACTCGGCAAACAAGCGGCCGTAACTTTGGGATAAGGCCTCCCCGATAGCGCTTGCGCTTATCGGGGCGCAGCGAAAGTGCTCAGGCGACTGTTTACCAAAAACATAGGTCCCTGCTTAAGTCGCAAGACTACGTATAGGGGCTGATGCCTGGCCAGTGTCCGAACGTTAAGGTGAGGGGTGAACCCAATGCTTCGCATTGGGAAATTCGAAATCACAAATCCGAAATTCGAAAAAATTCAAAATATTTAATATTTAAAATTTAAATATTGTTTTGAGTTTCGAGCTTCAAATTTCGGATTTTCCACTGCGGAGCAGCGGGGGAGCTCTGATCTGAAGCGCGGATGAACGCCGGCGGTAACTATGAACTGGACGGGTTGTAGTTACCTAAATAAATTTGGCTATTTGCGGGAACACCCCGTTAGGAGTTAAAAGTACTCGCCCTAACTTTAAAGGTCAGAGGGCAGTAAAAAGCTTTTAACTAGAGTTCGATATTGTGTTGAACCACGGGGCAATCCGCAGGAAAGACTCTCAAAACATATGAATCAAAAATGGCTAAAGCAAATAAAACCGCAGATTGGCTATTATTTAGCTGGTTTTGCGGATGGGGAAGGAAGCTTTAATGTTTCATTGAGAAAGAGAGATGATCATGCAATGGGTTGGCAAGTGGTATTGACTTTTAGTCTATCACAAAAAGAAAGTTATATTTTGTCACAATTTAAAAAATATTTAGGTTGTGGCAAATTACGACAACGAAAAAGAGATGGTCTGTTTGTCTATTCTGTTAGTAATCCGTTATCAATCCAGGAAAAGGTAATTCCTTTCTTTAAGAAGTTTAACTTCCTTTCCCAAAGTAAAAAGAAAAATTTTTCTGTTTTCTGCCAAATTGCCAAGTTGGTTTTTGAAAAAGAACATTTAGACAAGGAAGGTCTAGAGAAGATTATAGAATTGAGAGAGAAATTAAATCCTGGCATTGGCAGAAAAAGGAAATATAATAAAAAGTGATGTGATTAAAACATTTAGTAGAGAGAATCCTCAGAGACTATACGCCAAACCACGAGCTTTTCGTAAAGAAGTTCGTGGATGAGATAGTCCGATCTTTATGGAGACATAAAGTTAACAAATATGAACCGTCCTAAGGT
>CAZDKR010000006.1:12271-13593 GCA_964506375.1 uncultured Gammaproteobacteria bacterium | reverse complement strand
CAATCTCCTCTGGCATTTGCATTTTCAACTCTACCAAACTTGGATTAATAGTGTTTAAAATAACATAAGAAGCTAATGCTAAAATTAAGCCGGAAACAGCGGCAGTAATGTTTGACTTGGCTTGACTAATAGTACCCGGGTTGCCAGCCGCAAAAATCCATTGGAGTCCGCCAATCATAATCATTACCACTGCAATAATCGCAATCACGCCAATGGCAAAATTATAAATTTTCTTAATATACAATGGCAAATTGGCTTCAACATAATAACAGGGTTTTAACTCATTTGCTTCTGGGTCAGGGTGATAGGTGCAAGTGTGCGTTACTCCAGGAATTGGAATCTGCATTCTAATATATTCAGCCTTAACCCCTTTCTTGCCATTTGGCGGGCAGGTATCAGGATTGCAGGTAGCCTTAGTTTTCTCTGTATTTTCTGAATAAGCAAAATTACTTACTGCAAAAACACCCAGTGTTGTGGTTAAAAAGAGAATAGTGATGATGATTAGAATTTTCTTTTTCATACCTTTCTCTCCCCTCCTTTTCAAGAAGGGGTTAAGGGTGGTTAATAAAATTTATTAACCCCTCTGTTCAAAAAAACCACTGGCTCTTTTTCACTCCTCTCCTTGAAAAGGTGAGGAAAAATTTAAGTTGCCAACTTACACGCCTTACCCAACATCTTGGCCCACCAGGTACCGATTAGTGGGACTACTTCGCAGGGATGCGCAATAAAATAAATTAAAATTAAAGCTAAAAACACAACTGCGGCAATAATTACCCAAAGCAATCCTAAAATTAAAATTTCAACTATGCTCAATTTGGGCACAAATTTCACTTTAAACAAATTGCCAAAGATTAACTGAGCGTTCATTACTAAAAAAGTGACAATTACGCCTACTAAAGTAGCGGCAGAAAAACCATTAACAAGACGGTAAATATTTTTTAAGCGACTAATTGCTTTCTGGGATTTTTCAACCTTGCTAGCCATTTCTTTAGCTGCCTTAACTCTTTTTATGCCTTTTCTAATTCTTTCTGATATCCTAAGCCTTTCCATTCTTTGCCTCATTTCCTCTTCGCTTAAGCCATAATCTAAGTCTTGCTCAGGCTGGCTTTCCACGTCTTCGTAAATTTGCCTTATCTGGTCCTGCCTTTGGGCACGAAACAATTCCCGCTGCATTTTCAATTCTTGCTCAGTTGGTTCATTATTGGGCATATTGACTTTAGAAATTGATCCCGAGAACTTAGGATAGAAATTAGCTATAGAAAGTGACCAAAATTCTAAAAGCCAATTTCTAATTTCCAATCTCCATAACTAATTTCTAATTT
>CAZDKR010000006.1:5980-12171 GCA_964506375.1 uncultured Gammaproteobacteria bacterium | reverse complement strand
AATCTGATCAACCACCCACACACCTCCTTCCTTAATCATCTTAATTTCCACATCCTGATAAAAAACCTTGGCATTAACAGATGAACCAACTATTTCTTGGCGCTGGGTTGAAACTTTAAACTTAGCTTGGCCAATTTCTGGTGAAAAATCTAAAATTTCTGTTTTTAATGATTTAGTGGTAATGCCGTAATAAATGGCTGCTTGATTTGCTTGAGCGCGTTTCTCGCGGATAAAATTTTCCGTCCTATGCTCCAAGCTCTTTGACATAAAAGTCATCAAATCTTCTAAATTTTCAAAATCTGACTGATTAGAATACGAACCATATCTTTCTGTAAATGCGGAAGCCATTTTTGTAAGTTGGGCTTTTAATTTTTCTTCTTCAGAAACCTTGGGCGGCCGGGTAATTTTCGGCTTAGGTTGGAGATCGGTATTTTGATTAACATTCAAATTATTTGCTGGTGGTTGGTAATTAACAAAATTCTGATTCAAAATCTGTTTCTGTTTTTGACTTGATAAATACCAAAACAGACCGGCTAAAATAATCGCGATTAGTAGTAAAATAATTAAAATTATGAATATTTTATTGCGAAACATGCTTTATATTGATATTTATTGATATTTGTTGATATTTGTTGATATATGAATTCTACAAATTTCTATTAATTTCTTCTTTAACTAATCTCCACAAATTTCTACAAATATCTATGAATATCTATTAATTTCTACAAATCTCTACAAATCTCTATTTAATTCCTATTAACCTCTATTAATATTCTCTTTTACTTTATAAGTGGAAGTAATAAAGTTATTAAATTTAATTGAAAATCTTTTAGCAATTGTTCTAAACTTTTTATATTTTTCTCTATCAACTTTCTTTCGCTCATTAAGAAGCTCCAGCCAGTGATTATTACATTCATTAAAAGAACCTCTGCTATTGTAATAAAACTTTATTCTATCTAAATAATGAAATCTTCCGTAACCCTCAGCAATATTGGCGCCAACCGAATCAGCAGCTTCAATAAACTGATCACCCATTATTTTCTTATCTTGCCAGTTTAAATTCTCATAAATTTCCCAAGCTATTTTTGATAGCTCTCTAGATAATTGATAAACTTCTAAATCTTTCAAAGGGATAAAATTACTCATACTTATTTAAATTTCTATTAATCTAATCCCTGCGAATATCTACAAATTTCTATGAATTTCTACAAATATCTATAAATATCTATAAATTTCTATTAATTTCCATAAATATCTATAAAAAAATTCTATGAATTTGATCCCAATGATTGTTCAAATTCTTTCTTCGCTTCTTCAATCTCCAAAATCTGCCTTGGGTCTGAAGTGATAATCTGGTCTTCGGTATAAGATGCGACAATTTTGATTGCGGCATGCTTGGCGCCGGCAAAAAATATACCTTCACCTACTGCTGATTCTAATAATAAGTATTTTTCTCCATGAGTTAATTTGAAAGTTTTAGTCACTAAATCAATAGCTGCCGGCGATTGTTTTAAAAGCAAATACAAAGCAGTATTATTTAAAATTGCCTGGCCATAAGGGGAAGTCAGGAAATCATTTACATCTTGGGTAATGGTGGTTATGCCCAAGTAATATTTGCGGCAGCGTTTGACCAGAGCAAAAATAAACTTGGCTGAATCTTCGTGCTGCATTAACCACCAAGCCTCGTCAATCACCAAAATCCTCTTTTTTAATTTAGAACGAACCTTGTTCCATATATAATTAATAATAGTATAAATAGCCACTGGCCGCAATTCATCTTCCAAGTCTCGGACTGAAAAAACAATTAACTGGTTATCAACATCAACATTAGTATAATTATTAAGCAAGCCAGCAAAAGTACCATGAGTGAACTTGTCCAGTCGTTCTGCCAAACCCTCACCGCCGCTCATACCCCTCAACACTTCTTGCAAGTCAGACATAAGCGGCATTTCTTTTGCTTCTTTTAAATTAGTTTCTGGAGTAATGTCTTTCTTAGCATAAGTTTCCAGTAATGCCCGATCTAAAATTGCGTCCTCAGCGTGAGTAATCTCACCAATCATAATTCTAATTAACCCTTTAAGAGTAATCACAGCTGAACGGATAATGTCAACAGTTTTTATGTCCTCGTCTTCTGGCTGGGGCAAGTCAAAAGGATTGACTTTACTCTCTGAATTTAAAGAAATGTTAATATAAGTGCCGCCCACAGCATCTGACAGGTATTGATATTCCCGCTCAGGGTCAATGACAATTACATCAGTCCCCAGCATCATGCTTCTTAAAATTTCAAGTTTAACCGCGTAGCTTTTGCCTGCACCTGAGGTGGCAAAAACCGCTGAATTGGCATTTTGTAAAGAAAAACGGTCAAACAAAATCAAACTATTATTGTGGCGATTAATGCCGTATAAAATACCATTATCAGAAGTCAGCTCTGAAGAAACAAAAGGAAATGAAGAAGCGCAAGGCGAAGTCTGCATATTAAAACCAATACCTAACTCGTCATTAAGAAGCGGCAAAGTTGAATTAAAGCCCTGCTCTGCCTGCCATATTGCCCGGCGGGTGTAAACCATTTTGCTGCCAATTAAATCCTCAATCACGTTAGTTAAATGATCTAATTCTTTCTTGTCATTGGCATAAAGAGTAACATAAAGACCAAACTGAAAAAAATGTTCTATCCCCTGGGTCAAATCATCTCTTAACTTTTCAATATCCCTAAGGGCAGTTTCCCGCAAAGGGTCACGGGGTGCGCCTTTTTCTTGGTCAGCGATTAATTGCGCCTCTAAAATCCCGACCTTATTGCGCAATTGTTTTAAAATTATCTTTGATTCCAAGGGGTAAAAATACATAGCCACATCCATAGTGGCGGCATAATCAATTATCGGCTCAAACCAGCCTACGTGAATGTAGCGGGGATAGGTAACCACAAAAAGTGTTCGCACCCATTTTCCGCCCAACTCCAAATGATCAGCAGCCACTTTAATAGCGGCTGGAGCAATTAAATCTCTAATAGTAGCCACACCTCGGCGATAAACTTTTTCAGCCTCAATAATTTCTTTTTCTTTTTCTACTTTGCTTTGTTCAAAAGCCAGCTTCTCTTTTTCACTGGCTTTGGGCGGCAACTGATTGTTAATTTTAGGTTGACGTCCAAACATAAATCTAATTTTTTAAATCCGAAATTCGAATATCGAAATTCGAAATAAATTCAAAATTCAAAACTTTTAATTATTTGGTTTTAATTATTGTTTAGGATTTTCGGAGCGAAGCGGAGATCCCGACTTTGCTCGGGACGGATTTCGTGCTTCGGATTTATAAGTATTTATTAAATATTATTCTGTCTATAAACTATAAAACTTATTCTATAAAACTTATTCTATCTGCAATTGGCTCGCGTCAGAAAGTTTTTGCCGCTCTGACACTTCTGGATTATACGTATTATAATACAACTCAATCAATGCCTGGGTATCTAAAACCACGGCATTCAACCCCATTTCAGTTAAACCTGAAATAACGGTTTCTACTCTTTTATCAAGTTCTTGTTTTAATTCCTGAAATTTCTTTTCTTCTAAACGCACAGCAGAAAGTGGAGAAAAAATCTCTGACAACCTCTCCATAAAACTTTTGCGCTTGTTAGACCCAGGAGAATACGGCACAACCACATAAAACCTCTTAGACATTATTTCTCCTAATTCCACTAATTCAGAAATGAACTGCCGATATTCAGCAATTTGCATTTTTAACAATTCATTCGTTTGCGCTTTTTCTTTTTCAGCAATCTCACGCAGATATTTATCAATGTTAAGCTTCCTGGATTGGACAACAATCTCTAAAGGATGTTCTAAATGATTTAAAAAGTTAATATATGATTGGACAGTAGCATTTTGTTCTTCTTCTGATTTTAAAGCAAAATTAACTGAAGAAACCAAAAGCACAGCCCGCAAACTACCATCCTTCAAAATCACCGTGCTGTCGCGGATTTCAGCAATATCAAGATATTTTTGGGTTGAGGGGACATTTCTTTTCTGAGGCATATAAAATATAAATTAAATATTAAAAATAAAAGATAAAAAACACAAACCAAAAAGGCAAAAACAATTTTAATGCTTAATGGCCAAATCCGAATGACGAAATTAGTCATTGATGAATTAGTCATTAAAGGAATTGGGTTTTAAATTTTTTATATGTGTTTTTGGTTTTTGGTATTTTATTTTTGGTTTTTATCCCTCTCCCTTGTATTTCCCTCTTGTGTCTACTATCAATGCCAATTCTGCCAAACGCGAGGTTGAAATCATTTCTTTAGGTCTTAATGCTTCTTTAGCCACTTTACCTCCTTGAGGTTGTTTAATCAGTAGTCGTATTTCTTGTTCAGACAAAGTTTTATTCCAAACTCGCAAATTTGGCCTCTTGATTTTAACCATCAAATTTAATAAAAAATGATGGAACGGCGCTCCATTGACTTTTACAAATCCAAAAAGAAGCACTAATCCGCCTACCACTACTGTTGTGAACAAAAAGAAAGGGATATCAGCAAAACGAAAGGTGAGAAAGATAATCACGCCCCCTGTCACCATTAACACAAACTGGCGGACAGTAATTGGCCCAAAAATCTTATCTTCAACATCAATAAATTGAGGAACAATAAATTGTTGCATGGTTTTACACTACTTTATCCTGAGGGAGCGGGGCAACCGAAGGATCCCAGGGAACAAAAAGAAATTAATTGTTGGAAATTGGAAAATGGAGCTTAATTTAGAAGGATATGGTATTAAACAAACACAAAACTCACTAATTTCTAATTTCCAACTTCCAACAACCATTTTCTAATTTCTAATTACCAATTTCCAAATTACTTCCTCGAGATCCCTCCACTCCCCCACGACCACAGGGTCGGTCAGGATAAATTTAAAAAACTAATAACTCAGCTCTTCGTTCAAATCTGCTATTGCTTCAAACTCCTCAAATGTCAAGGTGGGCTGGTTTTGGCTTTGTTTTTCAGAAATTATCTGACTGACTGGCCTATTTGATTCAAGGCTCTCCTGCCCTAAGGCTAAATAATTTTTGTACACTTCTGAAGATCGCCAAGCTTGAATGCCCTGCGCCCTTTTTTCAAAAGATTCGTCTTCTAACAAATCAATTTTACTTTTTATTTTATTTACCGCTTCCTTAGGTCGCTCACTTAATCTTCTAAAACTTTCCAAATCAAAGCTGGCCAACTCTTCAATTGGGCCTACCAATTTGTGAGGCTTTTCTGCGCCAGGCAACACTGTGCCACGCGCCTCAGTCTCCTGAAGTTGAGGTGGCCTCTTAGTGTCCTTTTGGGAAACTTGGCGAAGTTTGGTTGATGGAGCAATTATCTCTTGGGTAGTGGTTAAAACCCGGCCAGGAACTTTTTTCGCCTGCTGAATTGGAGCCGACTGGTACGAAGGGTGGACATAAGTTGAAATTGGCTTTACTTTTTCTAACACCTTATTTTGTTCTTTTATTTCTTTATTTTCCTCTGTTTTTTCCGATTTCTTAATTTCTTTTTCTTCTGCTTTAATATTATCATGTTTTTTTAGTGTTTTAATACTATTCAACCCATCCTGCATTTCAATTCTCTTGCTTTCAATTATTTTTAAAATCTCCTGCGCCTGGTCATTATCTAGTCCTACTCCGCCAAATTCTTTTTCACGCATTAAAACTTCTTTAGTTTCTCTCAAATCTCGCACGTCTCGCAACCTAGAATCAATGACTCGCTTTAAACGCCTCATCGCATTTTCTGGCAACTCTAAATTGCTTTCTTTAACAATTTTGTCAACTATATATTCCAAAACTGTTTGCTGTTTCTTGAATTGAGAAATTTGTTCTTTATCTTTAAACCTAGCCACTTCTTGTTCATCTTCCAGATGAAAATAAAATGAAGGCATAGTGACTTCTGGCGGAATGGGTTGAGGAATATCATCTTTCTTCAAATCCTGTTTTTTTTGAACTTCTTGAGCTGTTCCACTGTTAAATTGCCTTTGCGTTTTCTGCGCTTCCTCGCTTTCTGTTTCTTTATGTTTCTGTGACACACCTAAATCCACAGTTTTGAACTGTCCTTTAACATCTTTGATTAAAATTGAGTTACTGTTATTATCCATCTATTTTATTATAGCATATATTAGTTTAAATCAGTAAGATCAATAAAATAGCACGCTGATTTAACTAATTAGACTGAT
>CAZDKR010000006.1:0-5880 GCA_964506375.1 uncultured Gammaproteobacteria bacterium | reverse complement strand
TTTTCTCTAATAACTCCAACTAAAACTATTCCTGCTTTCATCTCCAAAAGCAATATCTACATATTCCTCTTCCCCTGCCTGACGACACAATGCCCCTATTCCAACCCCAATCATTGCTGATTCCTCTTTGGAAAACTCCAGTCTCTTTTCTAAAATAAATCTTAAAAATCCAACTAAATACTTTTTATTGGCCGGATCGCGCAAAAATTTCTGTTTTTCTTTTTCACCATAATGTCTTTCCAAGTATCCGCTAAAAAAATCAATGTATCTTTTGTCATTTTGAAAAAACTCCCTCAGCTTGCCCTGTTCAGCCAACAATCTCAAAATCCCCACTGTCTTAATTTTGTCTCCAGCATTAATAGCAGCATAAAACTCATTTTTTATGGACAAACCTGTAAGGGCAGCTTTCGAGCTATCCGTTTCTTTTCCGGACAGGTCTAAACCTGCCCCTGTGTTATATTTCTCCCTCATCTGCTCCTGACTGGCCAAGATGTTTTGAAAAAGGGATGTTTGGGCAAACCTTTGGTAAGTTTGGATTAAGTTCAAACGATAAACTTCAGCTTCATCAGTTTGAGCCAAGCTCTCAGCAGTTTTCTCCTTTACTTTTTCATCATACAAATCTTCTAATTCATCAGAAACCTCAATTAAAATCTTTTCAAACAGTTCATTATCAACCTTTCTAGCTTTATCTGAATCATTAAATAAGTAAAGCAAAAAGCTATAAATATCCCTAACATCAAATTCTAAATTTTTCATCTGCTCCCAAACTTTCAAAAAAATTTTTTTCTGCCCACTTTCAAAATTCTCATCTAAAATTTTATTTAGCTGATTCTGCACTTCGTTAGAATTCAAATAATTTATAACTTGTGTTTGCAGATTATTCATAAATTTTACTTAACCTCAAAACGACTTAAAATATCTTGAACAATTTTCTTCATCTCTTCTAGTGCTTTTTCTCTTTTAGTTTTATCTTTAGTTTCATCCGTAGATTTTTTGTAAATATCATATTGTTTATTAAATTCTTTTATACTCTCATTAAAGGCTTTATCGCTAATAAACTGGGCGGACTCGGCTAAATCTTTTAAAGTTTCCTTGACTCTTCTCATCTCTTTTGTTGTTTTTCTTCCTAAAGCATAAAGTTTGGGCTTAGTTTGTGGTTTTTCCAATTCATCTAAATTGGTTTTTAATCTTCTGGCAGAGATTAAAGTTTGTTGCCTTGCTTTTTGCCTGGCTTTGGGCGTATTTCTCAAACCCTTTAGTTTATCTTTTATAACCTGTTTTAATATCTTTTTCCAATTAGAAGTGTCTTGCAAATCAATAATTAGATTGTCCAAAGCATTCAAAATTACTTGCTTTTCATTCTCAGCAAAGCCTTTACTAGCAAGTTTGCTTAGATTCTTACCTGCTTCTGAATTCATAAATTCCTTAACAAGGTCATCGCCTGTATATTTTCTTCCAGTGTTTGGATTAATAATATCTATCTTACTCTGTCTAATTTGACTCTCAATATAAGGCAGTATGCTATTTCTCATCTCATTTTCCATATTTCCAGCTATATCCCTCCACTTTTTCTCATCCTCTTGGGAAGCAATTTCGCTTCTATAGCGATAAATATTATTCATTTCATCGCTCAAACTAATTTTGGGAATTATTTTCTTCTTAACCCTCTCTCCCACTTTAGTTTCCTCTAAAGTGCCTAAAATTCTTTTTTCTTTTGCTGTTTCTACCTCTGCCTTTTCAGCATCTTTATATATCTCTGATAAATATTTCTCAACTTCTTCACCTTCTAAAAGCTCGGCTTCTCCAGTCTTTTTATCTCTTATAAATAATGAGCCTGATTCAGTGGCATCACTTATCATTTTCATATCTTTTTCATCAATAATTCTACCTGTTCTTGGGTCATATTTCACTATTCCCGTATCTATAGCCTGCAAGGTGTTTACTACCTTGCGAATATTTTTCCTTGTAGTTTCGTCTAAAAATGGTTTTTTATTATCTTCTGCCAAAACCTCAAGACCACGTTTAATTACTCCCTTTTTGTTTTGATCAGTAATACGACCTAAATCATTTCTATCAGGACTAGCTAAGATATTAAAAACTTCATTAGCAGCTTTATTATCCTTTTTTGAAGCTAACATTGCTTTAACTGTGCCTGTACTTGCCACATCCCTTGTCTCTTGAGAGCCTTTAACTTTTTTAACCTCTTCTACTGCATCTTTTGGCGACCTTCTTGAATAACCAAACTCGCCAGCTTTAACAGTTCTCTTAAACGCCACTGCTTCGTCTCCAGCCGCAGCTTGGGTATCCCAAGCCGCATTTGAGTATCCCAAAATCCTTTGCTCTTGGGCACTGCCTGGCTTACCAGCAAATTTCTCTTCAAATCTCTTAGCTAACTCTGGAGTTAAAATTTTCTTTTCTGCGGCTTTGTTTAAAGCTGCCATTGCTTTATCTAACTCACCTTTATCTGTTGCCTTCCTTAAAGTATCAAGAATGCTATGCTTACTTTGAAAGGCGCCTGATTCTTCTAACTCTTTAGCTACCTCCCTGGCTCTTATTAACTGATTTCTCCTAATAGCTTCTTTCTTTCCACCAATCCGTTCTTCCCACCTAGCCCTTCTTTCAGCCTCAAGCCGTTCTTTATACTCCTTGTCAAGACCAGTCCATTTACCAGCCCTTGATGTTTGAATCCGTTTACCCAAAGCTCGCGCCATATGAGGTATATTAGTTTTTCTCCACAAGGCGCCTGCTGGCTTAACCGGCAACTTAGCAATACCAGTAACCGCTCCTTGAGCTTTTCTTTGAATCCAACTCCCCGCGCTTTGGATTTTTCCATAAAAATTCCCGGCTACTTGGGCACCCATTACTCCGGATTGCTGAGCAAAAATTAAACAAGCAATTAGCAAAGCGCAGGTAACCATATAATCAAAGACTTTTTGCGGTGAAGAAACTTGAGAAGCAAAATAGGCATAGTCAACTGTGGCACCGCCTTTACTTTCCAAATACTTCTGTTGCTCTAATTCCAAATTCATTACCCGATTATGAGTAGTTACATTAGAAATAACACTCATTGAAAGCCAAAACATAAACGCCAGGGCTGGACCAAAAACAATATATTTAGTAAAATTTTGCCACCAATCATTAGCATACCTACTTCCGCCCGGCAAAAGCTGGGCTACATAGGCAATAGGAGAAAAAATAATTAAAATCCACAACATCACAACCCGCCAAAGCAACATCACAATCATTGAAACAATAACTCCTAAGGCAATAATTACCATAATGGCACCCAAAGCCAAAGCGCCCAACACTGACCAGTCATCAACCCCTTTGCCAGCTGCCTCAGCCGCGTTGCGAACGCTTAATAAATCCTGCAAGCCAAATCCATAAGTCAAATTGCCTGCGGCAATCTTTTCAAATGCGTGCACAAAAGTCATCATTACTACTTGACCAACATCAATAAAAAGCCCGGCAATAGTTTTGGAAAAATTAACTAAAATAGCTGCTATAACCAGTTTGGGCAACATTGTTTTAAAATGGTAGGACTGTTTATTTAAAACTGTATAAAAAGCAATAACTAACAAAGCCACCACAATCGCCATATTGGCAATATCACGAATAATCACCCAGCCAATGTTAACCGCGTTGGCATCAACAAATTCGTTAAACGAAGCGATTTTGATTAAAATATTAATAGCAATTAGCAGCAACTGGCCAACTACGTAAATAATAGCTTGGGCGATCCAGCTAATAGCATTAACTATCAGCGTGTCCACGCCGCTCCAAGCTTGAACAACTTGCGGCACGAGCAAAACTGCCGTTACGGCAAAAACGGCAATGAGGATGAGTAGGTTTTTTCTGTTAGACAGAAACATTGTAATAAAATTAAATATCAAAAATAAAAGATAAAAAACACAAATTAAAAATACAAAAACTATCTTTTCTTACCTTTCATTGTTAAAATACTTGAAGCAAAAATATTGGTAATTTCTTTAGTCTCATTAAAAAGATAATTATACTCATTTAATAAATGGCTTGAAATTAATCCGGCTTCTTTAAGACAAGCCAACCAAAACTTTGTTTCATTGCCTGATTTTAAAGAATGATTAAAATAATTCTGGTAATCCTTTTTAGAACTAGCTGCTTCTGATTCAAAATAATTAGCTCCCATACTGGTTCCACTCCTGGTAACCTGACTTTTTATTTCTTTAATAACAGGATCATTGGGTAATTTAACTAAAAACTTTAATAAACGGATAGTATAATCAAATAATCTTTTTCTGAATTTTTGTTTCTGTTGGTATTTATCTAAATTCATAAAAATTATTTAGTTTTTTATTTTTTATATTTGTTTTTAATTTTTGATATTTTATTTTTGGTTTTCAACATTACATTTTGTTTTAGTGCTTTAGTGCTTAAGTGCTTTAGTGCTTTAGTGCCCAAAAAGTTCTTTGAAAAAACCTATAATTCTCTGCCACCAACTTTGCTTCTGCGCTGGTTCTTGTTTATGAATCTGCGCCCCGGCTACACGGGATTTGCCTAATGCTCGGGCAATAGAAATTTCACCCGAAGCTGTAACTGGTGGTTCATAGTCCACCTTGGCGTAGCTAAAATCAGTTCGGGCAACATTAGAAATCCTTACTCCATCAATCAATCCCCTGAAAAACTCTCCCAGCCAAGTAGGCGCACCAAGAGTAACGCTGCCTGTGGCTCCTCCAGTCCATTGTGGAGGATTAACATTTGCTGTGTCCTTTAAAACACCATTTACATAGACCTTGGCCTCTTGGGAACTATCATCATAAACTACTGCCACATGATTCCAGCTATTAAGAGAAATTGAGGCATTAAACCAATCTGCACCAGGATAGCCAATAGTGCCGCCCACCCTGCTGCCAGGATAATACACCCTCATTCCAAAACCCTGCCAGGCGTCATTTGCAGCAATCATTCCTAAGTCAGAAGATGATGAGCTGTCAGGCTTTATCCAAGCTTCATAAGTAAAGTCTCCGCTTACCTCCCAATAACTCCCTCCGGGAATGCCAACATAGTCGTCCATACCGTCAAAACTCAAAGCCTTGCCCCAACGGCCTTCAATAACTCGGGTTGCATCATTATAAATTTTGCCATTCATGTTATTGCCGGACGAATCAAGGACTTGGTCGCCACCATCTTCTTCAAAATTATAAACTCCTAATGTATTACTATCATTTAAAATAGCAAAAACTTGGGCTTCGTCAGTTGGCGGATTTGAAGCGCCGGCATAACTATAATAAACTTTATAATCGCTATTATTAGAAGCTCTGGCCGGAATTGGTTCTTGCAAAGCAAACCAAACCTGGGTTTGGTTTGAATTAACATCGTAAACCAGGCGATCAAGTTCGCGAGGAACGCCTGAAGAATCAGTATAAACGATTCTTAAATCATTAGCGTCAGCGCGCATCTTGCCTTGACTAATTAAACTTTGGGTATCTAAAACTAACTTAACTGGATATTGGGCAGGCAAAACCTCTGCCCCAGAAACAGTGTTCTCAATCCTAATATCCTGCCGGCGCTGGTAATTGGCGTCCCACCAATCAACATAAATAGTAACTTCTTCTGAAACCGGCGGATTAACGCCGTCATCAACAGTAAATCGGGCTGTATATTGTCCTCTTGTATTATAAGTATGGGTGACATTAAAAGGAGGATTGATGCTCTTTTGTCCGTCGCCAAACTCTAAAGTTTTAGTTAAAGTGTCATTGTTGGGATCAGAAGCTGACAAAGCAAAGTTAACAGTCATTCCCGGTATGCCAGCAACTGGGTCAGCAGTAAACGAATCAATAATCGGCGGCTGGTTAGGCATCAATGTCAAAGATATTGAATCAGTTTCACTTGCGCCATATT
>CAZDKR010000005.1:0-14385 GCA_964506375.1 uncultured Gammaproteobacteria bacterium | reverse complement strand
TTTGATATTTAACTTTTAATTTTTAATCCCGCTTCTATCCCGTTTACTTTAACTTTCTCCAAACCTTTATCAACCCTCACTAATTCATCTGCCAAGGTCAATTTTAATAACTCATCTTTATATTTTTCAAAAACACTAGCCAATGTTTCATCTTGGGTCTCGTACTCAATTTTAACCCTGTCCTTGACAGTCAAGCCCATTTTTTTGCGTTTTGCATTAATTAAGCGGACAAGTTCGCGCAGATAACCTTCCTGTTTTAATTCGTCAGTTATTTCTATATCTAACTCTACTTGCAACTCCCCTGCTCCTTGCTTCTGAATAATCTCTTTGACATTCACCTCATCCTTTATAAGATCGGCATATTCTTTTGTTAATTGCTGATTGTTAATTGTTAATTTCCGCAATGGTTGTCTTACTTTAATTCCAGCTTCTGCCCTTTTGGCTAAAGCTAATTCCACGATTTTTCTCGTTATTTCCATATAATCCAAAACTCTTTGGTCAATTAAATCTTTTTTGACTTCTGGCCAGTCTTCAAGATGGACAGATTCTTTATCCCCGTCCAGCTCTTTATAAATGTGTTCAGCCATAAATGGCATAACTGGCGCCATTAATTTTGACAGCTCAAGTAAAACATATCTTAATGTTCGCAAAGCATCTATTTTGTCTTTTTCATCATCACCCTTGAATCTTCCGCGTGAACGACGCAAATACCAGGTTGACAAATCATTAATAAATCCTGCCAAAGGCCTTGTGGCCTCAACCAAATCATAATTATTGTAGGCATCTGTTATTTCTTTCTTTAATTGCTCTAATTTAGAAATAATCCACCTGTCTAACACGTTTGTATCTTCCTTAATTTCTAATTTCTTAATTTCTAATTTCTCATCTGCGTACATCTGATAGAAGGATAGAACATTTAATAAAATAAGCAATACTTTTTTCACTACTTCGTCAACTCCTTTTTCAGAAAAGCATAAATCATCTGCTTTTACCACTGGTGAAGTGGCTAAGTAATAGCGCACCGCATCAGCGCCATACTTATTAAAAACCTCTTCTGGTTCAGGATAATTCTGCAAACGCTTAGACATTTTTTTGCCGTCTTCCGCCAAAACTATACCATTGGCAACAACATTCTTAAATGCCTCGCTTTTCTTTAAAGCAGTTGACAAAACATGGAGATAATAAAACCAACATCTGGTTTGGTCAACTCCTTCAGCAATGAATTGGGCTGGAAAATTTTTTTCAAACTTTTCCTTGTTCTCAAATGGATAATGAATCTGCGCATATGGCATTGATCCAGATTCAAACCAGCAATCCAAAACATCTGGCACACGTCTCATTACCCCGCCGCATTTATCACATTTAAATGTAATTTTATCAACAAAATGCTTGTGAAGATCATCAATTTTCCTACCACTTAATTTCTCTAATTCTTTCACACTTCCAATTACAATAACATTATCACATCCTTCTTGTTGTTTGTTGTTTGTTGTTTGTTGTTTGTTGCCCTGGCACTGCCAAATAGGCATAACTGATCCCCAAAATCTCTGCCGAGAAATAGACCAATCCTTAGCCCCTTCTAACCATTTGCCAAACCTGCCTTTTTTTAAGTGCCCGGGTACCCAATTTATGTTTTGAGCGCTTTTTAACATCTCGTCTTTTAGGGCTGTCACTTTTACAAACCAAGATGAAGTGGCATAATTTAAAAGCGGTGAATCGCAACGCCAACAATGAGGATAAGAGTGAACAAAATTCTCTGTTTTAAAAACTAAATTTTTGCCTTTTAGATACTCAATGATTTTCTTGTCAGTGGCTTGGGGATTGTTTTTGGGCTTAACTTCTTCATTTTTAAAATCCGTTATATCATAAGTAAACCTGCCGTCCATTTTAACGTGCTGAATGAACGGCAATTTTTTTTCTTTGCCCAAATTCATGTCATCTTCACCAAAGGCAGGGGCGATATGAACCACTCCTGTGCCATCTTCAACAGTAACAAAATCGGCTATTTGAACAGTGTAAAGGTTCTCTTTGTTTTTTAAATCCTTACCAAGATAATATCCAAAAAGCGGCTCATATCTTGCGCCTTCTAAATCTCTAACATTAACTTTATTAATAATTTTAAATTCCCGACCTTCAAAAATTGACTCAAGATTCTGTCTAGCTAAAATGAAGTATTCGCCCTGCGATTCCACCAAAACATATTCAATATTTTCTCCAACTGCCAAGGCTACATTTCCCGGCAAAGTCCAAGGAGTTGTAGTCCAAGCCAAAATATAAATATTATCCTTAAATTTATCTAAACTTGATGCTTGTTGCTTGTTAATTGTTGACTGTTGGCTGAGTTTAAATTTTGCAATCACAGAAATGTCTTCCACGTCTTTATAACCCTGACTGACTTCTGATTGGGAAAGGGTTGTTTCGCAACGCGGACAAATATGCATAGATTTGTAGCCCTCATAAATTAAACCCTTGTCCCACAGCTGCTTAAAAACCCACCAGACGCTCTCCATAAAATTTAAATCCATTGTTTTGTAATCATTGTCCATATCTACCCACCTGCCCAAGCGGTCAATAACTTTCCGCCATTCGCCAGCATATCTCAAAACCTTAGTCCGACAAACTTCATTAAACTTGCCAATTCCAAGATCCTCAATATCTTTTTTGCTTTTTAAATTTAATTCTTGTTCAACAATGTTTTCAATAGGCAAGCCATGACAATCCCAGCCCCACCTTCTTTCCACATAATAACCTTGCATTGTCCAATAACGAGGAACCATATCTTTTATCAAACTAGCCACTATATGGCCATAGTGCGGCGTGCCAGTGGCAAAAGGCGGCCCGTCATAGAACACAAAATCACCTTTGGGAGAATCTTTTTCCAAAGTTTTCTTAAAAATATTATTTTCCTGCCAAAATTTCAGAATTTCCTTTTCTTTTTGCGGGATATTAATCATTTTTTAGTTTAAACGCCAAATCCAAATCACAAGTCATTAGAATTGGCATAATAGGAAAACAAGTAGTTTAATTTTACAAAAACGCCTCTGTTTAGTCAAAACCAAGCAAAGCCAAAAGTATAAGTATATTTTCATGACAGCGATTAAAGGCAGCGCTGTTAAGAAATAAGGACAAAACTACTTCAAAGACGATGTAGAACTTTAAGGATTCCTTATTGAATCTCCACCTGGTGCAAGCCCGCATCATCAATAAAATAAAGCTTATTTCCTTTATTGTTAACAAAAATGTCTTTGATGTTTGGTTTATTAATTAAAGTGCAGAGATTCCTCTGCTGGCCAACAGTCTCTATTACTTTTATGCTATCGGCTAACAAATAAATAAGGTGGGTGGGAACAGGGTACCAAATGACCTTTTTGATTTCTGAGCTTAACCTGAGAATTAAATTCTCTTGCATTTTTTCTAAATCGTAAATTGAAATTTCAAAATTATTGCCGAACAAAAAAACTTTGCCGCCTTTAAACCACTTAACAAAACTCGTCTCAGGAAAAATTTTTATTTTCTCTTCTCGCTTGATAAAGCGAGGCGGGGCTTCCTGCTCTAACCCCAAATCAATATTGATTAGATATAAAATTTTGTTTTTCTCATCCAATAAAATCAGGTATGAAGGTGGTGAATCATAAAACTTATAACTGTCTGAAATGGGCAGTGAAGTAAGTGTTTCAACAACTTGAATATTATTAAAATTAGTTTTATTTAAAAGAATATTCTCTTTAGTCCTTTCTAAAAAGAAAATGGAATTTTTAATTAAGTAAAAATCAAGAATTGGTTTTTTTAAAAGAATCAGGCTTTTTTGAGAAATTAAATTCATTTTTTCCAAACCGCTTTGTGAAACAGCATAAACAATCTCGTCCCGGTCAGCCTCTGACCAGCGCAGGTGCGTGATTTCTTTTTTAGTAATTTTTGATAGATCAACAAGGTTTTTGGTATTAAGATTGATATAAAAGACTCGCCCTTTGTTTTTCAAAATGATAAATGTTTTTTGCGGCGACAAAACTATCTCATCAGGCTTAAAACCAAGATCCATCACCTCTGTTAACGCCTGATTTTCTAAATTAAAAAGGAATAATTTATAAACCTGGCCTTGCTCAGCAATAAAGGCGAAAACATTACCCGTTGGCTGACTATTAATAATGATTTTCTGCAACAAAATAGTTTTTGGATTTGGGTCTTGTTTAAATAATCTAATATACTGAGCAAAGGTTGTCTGGCCGGGATAAACTCTCAATTTCTTCTGCCAACTTTGATAACCTTGCTTTTTAATTTCAACTTGGTAATCGTCAGGGAGTAAATTTTTAAGCCGGGCCGTGGTTTTATCATCTTGCAATTCATTGTTTAAATAAATCTCTGCCTTAGAAGGCTTTGACTCCAAAAACAAAACTCCTGTTTTCTCAAAACGGTTCTTAGTAAAATTATATTTATACCCTTCAGCCCAAAGAACCACAATTGGAGCAGTGATAAAAAAAATTAGGAAAAAAAGTGAATATAAAATGCGGCGATGAGTTAATGTCATACACAATTGCCCATTCTTGCTTCAGCTTAATAAAACTCAATTAGCCAAATGAAAAGGCGGGTAAATTTTGACAATTTTAAGATAATAATTTAAGCTAACTGCATAGTAAATATAGCAAAAATTACAACTAAAATCAAAAAGGAGGGCGTGATAATGAAGAAACAAGATTTAAAACAGCACGGTTTTATTGAAGTACCTCGCAAAAACGAAATAATTCTTGCGTTTATTTTGCCAATTGCTGGCCTTATAATGGCTTATTATCTGTTGCCGACCATCTTCCTGCTTTTAATACTGGCGCCAACAAGGTTTCTCTTGTTTTTAATGGCATTCGCTTTTCTGTTTGTTGAAATCCTTATAATTGTTTATTCAGCTAACGTGCTCCAACGCTCAATATCCATCAAACATTTGTTAAAGGCAAATGAAAAGCTTATTTTTTTGTCAAATGATGGATATTTTGGGGCATTTGACCCAAACGAAACCTCGCTAATTACATTAAAAATATTTAAAAAAGCTATGAAAAGCGAGATAAAAGCAATTGGGAAATTCGTTCCAGAACACAATCAGCTTTTAAAGTAAATACACAACTTGCAAATCCATCACCTTGTGTGATGGATTTTGTTTTTTAAATTTATATGTTATAATAAAGTTTGAAAAAACATAAAGCAAAAAAGTGTATAAAACGCAAAAATCCTTGCGTTTTCATCGCATTTGTTTTTTTAATTAAAATATACTTAACTTGCGCCAACAGGGCGCAGGACTGCAATAGCGCAATTTTACTGCCCATCTTAATTTTACAAGATAAAATCTTGCATTTTGGGTAAAAATTAGCCGAAATTAGCATGATTAAAAAAAAGTTAACTTCTCTAACCCAAAAAACCTCCCAGCTTCTGCCAAAAGAGCCGCAGAACAAAGCCCGAAAAACATTAGCTATTTACCTAGTGTTTATTTTAATATTAGCCTCTTTTAGCAGCGGCTTATTAATTGGCAAAAGATACGGCAAATTAAAAGCAATATCTGAGCCTAATTCCCAATCAACAAATAGCAAAAATTATGGCAAGGTAATAAATAAAGATCAGCCCCTGCCGGACTTTTTGCAAAAAGATGTTGATTTTAATTTGTTCTGGGAAGTTTGGAACAAAATTCAGACAGAATATATTGATCGGCCAGTGGGAGAAACAAAACTTCTTTACGGCGCTTTATCAGGCTTAGTAGCATCTCTCCGAGATCCTTATTCTGTTTTCTTAGAACCAGAGCCGGCTAAAGAATTCACTGATGATTTAAAAGGGCGTTTTGAAGGAATTGGGGCAGAAATTGGCATTCGAGACAATATCTTAACGATTATTTCTCCTTTACCTGGGTCGCCCGCTGAATCAGCAGGGCTTAAAGCCGGCGACAAGGTGATTGAAATTGACGGTTATGACACCACTAACATCTCTTTGCAAGAAGCAGTCAGAAGAATCAGGGGAAAAAAGGGAACCAAAGTGACTTTGAAAGTTTTTAGAGAAAAGGACGGGGACTTTCATGAAATAACTATTGTGCGTGATGTTATTAAAATTGTAAGTGTTAAATGGGAAATGAAAGAAAATAACATCGCCTATATTAAAATAACTAATTTTAATCAAGATACTGATACAAGGTTCAAAAAAGCGGTTGGAGAGATATTGCTAAAAAATCCCAAGGGCATAATCCTTGACCTGAGAAACAACCCGGGTGGTTACCTTGACCAAGCAGTAACCATCTCATCATACTGGCTGCCAAGAGGAAAGGTAGTGGTTCAGGAAGAATTTGCCAATAAGGACAAAAAACAATACTTGGCTAATGGCCAAGCTCAATTAAAAAATTACAAAACTGTTGTATTGGTTAACCAGGGTTCTGCTTCTGGCTCAGAAATTGTAGCCGGCGCCTTGCAGGATCATGGGGTGGCTAAATTAGTGGGCGAAAAAACATTTGGCAAGGGCTCAGTGCAAAATTTGGAAAATCTTTCAGATGGTTCTGCTCTAAAATTAACTATTGCTCGCTGGCTAACTCCCCATGGCAGACAAATAGACGTGACTGGCATTGAACCTGACGAAACAGTGGAACTGACAGAAGAAGACTTTAAATCCAATCGCGATCCCCAATTGAAAAAAGCAATTGAAATACTGACTCAAGATTAAAATTTATGGTTATTGGTCAAATGAAATCAGAGACTTTTTTGTAATTTATCCTTTGAGGTTCAAACCCTGCCTGAAATTAAACTTGGTTTGCTGCTGGCAAAACGTTGATCAGGCGCTGATTACACAGGCTTCAGCGCAAAATCAACACAGTCCAGCTTTTATAATCTTATGAAGGTAATATTACTCAAAGATATTAATAAACTTGGCAAAAAGAACAGCGTGGTCAATGTAAAGGACGGCTATGCTCTAAATTTTTTAATTCCTCAAAAAATGGCTGTTCCAGCAAGCAAAGAAAAAATTAAACAACTTGAAGCCAATCAGCAAAAAACAATCAGCAAACAAAAAGCGGCAGAAAGAGAATTAAAAAAATTAATGTCTAACCTATCTGGACAAAAAATAATTATCAAGAAGCCCGCCTCTGACAAAGGCAAACTTTTTGCCTCTCTTACCCTTGATGAAATTTTATCTGCCATTAAAAACGCTTTGGGTATTGAATTAGATAAAAGCCAAATCAAGTTAAAAGAACATATTAAAACGGTTGGGGAGCATAAAATAAAATTAATAATTAAAAATAAAACAATTGAATTAACAATAAAAGTTAGTGAGGGTTAGAATTTTAAGGCAAACACCCTACTCGCCTATCTATGCCAATCGCATAAAAATTATTTGAAGTTAATCGAAAAAGGTTATTTTAAAAAATTGCCAGGAATGAAATTGAAGAATAATTAGATAAAAAATTAGAAGTTAGGACTTTCGCGTTTGTCATCCCGTCCCAAGTGCTCGGGACAGGATGACAAATATTAGCCAAACGCAAAAGTCCTAGGAAGTAAATTATTTTAGAAATAGATTAGAAATAAAAAGAACGAAAATTTTACTTTTATTTTTATTTTTACAATATTACGTAATATTGTAAATTTTTAAACAAAAAATTCCTTCGCAGTATAACTGCAAAGGATAGCCGAATTTAAAATTAAGGGCTTTAAAATTACTTTTTCTCAGGAATCACATCTACAAATCTGGTCCATTTTAATTTACCATTATACTTAGTCTTTTTACGACGACTGAAATGAACTCTGCCAGTAAGGGTGGCAAACAAAGTATCATCCCCTGCTCTCATAACATTTTTACCTGGATGGAACTTAGTCCCTCTTTGACGTACAATAATAGCGCCAGCTTTAGCCAGCTGGTTTTCGTATAATTTTACACCCAATCTTTTTGATATTGAATCACGGCCTAACTTTGTTGAGCCGCCAGCTTTTTTATGTGCCATATTAGTAGTTATTCATGGACAAGCTCTGCGCCGCGAGCTTATGCTTATAACCTTAATTTGCAAAACCATTTGGGGATTTTTATCTTCCCCACATTACACGCACGCAAGGCGTGGACGCAAAGTAAAATATAAAAAATCAAAAATGTTTTAATTTTAATTTATTAACTGATTTTATAATAACAAAAGTCTTTCTGATTGTCAAATTCGTAAAATTAAAGTATAATAAAGCATATTAGGACTTTTGTCCTAAGCACTCGGGGCAGGATAACAAATGTTAGCCAAATGCGGAAGCCCTAATATATAAAAAACTTTATGTATTCTCAAACTGTATTAAAACATTTCCAGAACCCGCACAATCAAGGCCAAATCCCTGATGCTGATGGTGTAGGGCAAGTAGGCAACCCTTTATGCGGGGATATAATGAAAATATATTTGAAAATTGAAAGAAACAAAAAGAAAGGAAAAATACAAGATATCAGCAATGACATAATCAAGGATATAAAATTTGAAACTATGGGATGCGGGGCAGCTATTGCTTCCACTTCAATATTAACTGATCTAGTCAAAGGCAAAACCATTGGCCAGGCTTTAAAAATCACCAAACAGGATGTGGTTGACGCCTTAGGCGGCTTGCCAAAAATTAAAATTCATTGTTCTCTCTTGGCAATTGACGGATTAAAAGCCGCAGTGGAAGATTATAAATCAAAAATTTTAAATTTAAAATCCGATCAGAAATAATACCTAATTACTTTAAATTGCGGAACATTAATTTGTCCCCCTGAGTACTTGAGATAGAAATTTTATAATTCAAAGTATTTCAATTCGGGTTTTGAATTTTAACAAAATACATATGTCAGAAGACACAGTCAAAAAAATAAAGCAAGTATTAGAAGAGGTTCGACCTCATCTCCAAATGGATAAAGGCGATGTTGAATTTGTAGATTTTGATCCAGAAAAAGGAATTTTAAAATTGAGATTGCAAGGCGCTTGTGTTGGTTGTCCAATGAGCCAAATAACTTTACAAGAAGGGATTGGAAGGGTAATAAAAGCAAAAGTGCCAGAGGTAAAGCAAGTACTTTCTGTTTGATTCGCGCACCTTACTGACCTGGCCTGAGCTCTCAGGACTCAGGATAAATTCAGCAACTTTTGGTAGGGCCCGACACAAGACTTTATGCAAGATAAATGTTAGGTCCCATCCAAAGGATCGGGTTTTTATGGACAACTCTGTCATAAAATGACAAAGTATTCAAAAGACGCTGAATAAATTTAAACTATGAAAGTCTATCTTGATCATGCAGCCACAACCCCTGTTGACCCAGAGGTTCTAAAAGCTATGGAACCCTATTTTTGTAATAAATTCGGCAACGCTTCGTCGCAGCACTTTTTTGGACAAGAAGCAACTAAGGCGGTTGACAAAGCCAGGGACAAAGTAGCTGATTTTTTAAATTGCCAACCTGATGAAGTTATCTTCACTTCAGGTGCTACAGAAGCGGATAACTGGGCAATTCAAGGGATAGCGTCCAGCGCCAAAAACAAATTCCATATCATTACCACTTCTATAGAACATCCGGCAGTGTTAGAAACATGTAAACATTTAGAGAGAGCGGGCGCGGAAGTCAGTTTTATTAAACCAGGTGCTGACGGCATAGTAAAAGTTGAAGACATTGAAAAAGAAATCAAAGATAACACAATCCTAATTTCAGTAATGTATGTCAATAACGAAATCGGCACAATTCAACCAATAAAAGACATAGGCAAAATGTTAAAAAAGATAAATAAAAAAAGGAAGGATAAGATACATTTCCACACAGACGCGGTCCAGGCGGTTAATTATTGTCCGATGGATGTTAATGAACTTGGCGTGGATTTGCTTACAATTTCTGGTCATAAAATTTATGGACCAAAAGGAGTTGGGGCTTTGTATGTCAAAAAAAATACGCCCTTAAAGCCGGGTCAATTGGGCGGTCATCATGAATTTGGATTAAGGGCTGGGACTTTAAACACTCCGGGGATTGTCGGTCTGGGCAAAGCAATTGAATTGGCGCCAACTATAAATAAAGAAAAAATTAAAAAACTGCGTGATTATTTATGGCAACAAATTCAGGAAAAAATTAAAAATGTCAAACTAAATGGCAGCTTGACAAACCGAACCCCTAATAATTTAAATGTTAGTTTTGCTAAGGTGGAAGGAGAAAGCCTGCTTTTGGCTTTAGATATGGAAGGTATTGCTGTCTCCACTGGTTCAGCCTGCTCTTCTGGCTCACTTGAGCCATCTCATGTTTTAATGTCCATCGGCCTCTCCCATGAACAAGCTCACGGCAGCCTAAGAATAACTTTGGGCAAGGGCAACACCAAAGAGGAAATTGACTACTTTATTGAAAAATTAAAAAAAGCAGTTGAAAGGTTCAGAAAAATGGCGCCAAGTAGATAAACTATCACATCCTAGAGGATGCGGCAGTTTACTCATTATTATTTTTCACTCCCTCCTTTTCAAAATCACATTCCTTGTTTGAACACTTAACCTTGCCTCCTTTGGCCATTACTAACAGGTTTCCGCATTTTGGGCACTTCATCCCCTGCCCCTGAGTAGATTTAGGGTCCAAAATCGGCTTGGACCATAAAGCAAATTTGCAATCAGGATAGCGATTGCAAGCATAAAAAGTCCGCCTGGAACGGGTTCGCCTAGCCACAATTTCTCCTTGGCCGCATTCAGGACATTTAACTCCAGTGCTATAATCTAATGGTTTGGTATTCTTGCATTTTGGAAAATTAGAACAAGCCAAAAATTTGCCAAATTTACTTTCTCTAATCAACATTGGCTTGCCGCATTTTTCGCACTTTTGATTAGTTACTTCTGGCTCTGGCTTGGTTCCTTCTTTTTTATCACCTTCTTTCCCTCCTTTTTCATCATTTCCATTTATATTTTGCCTGTCATTATTTGCTATTGGTTTAGTGTTCTTGCATTTTGGAAAGCCAGTGCAAGCCAAAAATTTGCCGAACCGGCCAGTTTTAATTACCATAGGCGAACCACATTTTTCGCACACCTCATCCGTCTTTTCATTAATTAAATCGCCTTTTTTTACCTCACTATACTTTTGCTGCAAATTTTCTTTAAAAGGCCCATAAAACTCTTTAATTACCGGCACCCATTTGACTTTGCCTTTGGCAATCTCGTCTAACTCTTCTTCCATGTGGGCTGTAAATTTGTAATCCACAATTTTGGGAAAGTGCTTAACCAACAAATCATTTACCACAAAAGCAATATCCTGCGGTATTAACCGTTTACTCATTTTTTTGATGTATCCCCTTTCCTCAATAGTAGAAATGGTAGGTGCATAAGTTGACGGCCGGCCAATACCTAACTCTTCCAACTTTTTAATTAATGTCGCCTCTGAATATCGAGGGGGCGGCTCAGTAAAGTGTTGTTGCGGATTTAGCTTTATTAAATTCAATATCTCATTTTTTTCTAAAGGAGGAAGCAAATTTTCCTTTACGCTCTCAGGATAAATTTTTAAAAATCCATCAAATTTAATGACTGATCCTGTGGCTCTGAAAATATAATCTTTAGAATTGCTCCGAGCCAAAATGTCAACCGTAGTAGCGCTCATCTCTGCTTCTTTCATTTGAGATGCCAACGCTCTTTTCCAGATTAAATTGTATAATTTATACTGATTGTCATCTAAAAACGGCTTGATTTCTTCTGGCTTTCTAAAAATATCAGTCGGCCTAATAGCTTCATGGGCTTCTTGGGCCAATTTTGATTTGGCTTTAAATTTTCTTGGGCTGGCAAGGGCGTATTGATCGCCAAACTCTGATTTAATAAAATCTTGTGCTTCAGACAAAAATTTATCTGCTAAATTAACAGAATCAGTTCTCATATAGGTAATTAAGCCAACTGCGCCTTCTTTGCCCAATTCAACGCCTTCATACAAACTCTGGGCCAAAAACATTGTCTGTTTAGAGGAAAACCCTAATTTCCTGTTAGCTTCTTGTTGCAATGTTGAGGTAATAAACGGCGCTGGGGGCTGACGTTTCACTTTCTTCTGTGTCAAATTCTCAACTTTGTACTGGGCGCCTTCCAAGTCTTTGATAATTTCGTCAACCTGTTCCTTTGATTTTAAATCAAACTTATCTAATTTTTTATTATCAATTTTAAAAAGGTTGGCGCTAAAAGTTTCCTTCGTTTTTTGCTGATTGCCTTTTGCTAATTGGGCAACCAAAGTCCAAAATTCTTTTGGCTTAAAATTCTGAATTTCTCTTTCCCTTTCCACAATTAATCTGACTGCCACGGACTGGACTCGGCCAGCGGACAACCCTCTAGCGACTTTCCTCCACAAAAAAGGAGAAAGCTCATAACCCACAAGCCTGTCTAAAATCCTTCTTGCCTGCTGGGCATCAACTAAATTTAAATCTATTTCCCTGGGATTAGATAAAGCGTTTTTAATGGCTGACTGGGTAATCTCATGAAAAGCTATACGATGAAAATTGTGCTTATCTTTATTCTGGTCTTTTAAAATATAATAAAGGTGCCAAGCAATAGCCTCGCCTTCGCGATCTTCATCAGTGGCAAAATAAATACTCTCTACTTTTGACGCCTCCTTTTTTAACATTTTGACTGTGGTTTTGGCTTTGGGCGGAATCACGTATTTAGGTTTAAAATCGTGTTGGATATCAACCCCCATTTCTTTTTCAGGCAAATCGCGAATATGCCCAAAACTAGACACAACTTTGTAGTCAGGTCCTAAAAATTTATTTATGGTTTTAGCCTTGGTTGGTGATTCAACAATGAGAAGATTCTTAGACATATAATTATATTCCCAGTAGTTTATCCTGGTGTTTAAGCACCAAATCCCAAATTACAAATTCCAAACAAATTCTAATGATAATACTTATAATCCGAAGCACGAAATCCGTCCCTAGCAAAGTCAGGATTTCCGCTTCGCTCTGAAAATACGAAACAATAATTAAATTCAAATAATTAAAAGTTTTGAATTTTGAATTTTGAATTTTGAATTTGTTTCGGATTTCGATATTCGAATTTCGAATTTAATCCCAGAGATCCTTCTCTGCCAGCTAACAAAAAGAATGGCTATCTAGAAATCACATACATCATCCCGCCTAAATTCCTTGCCCTTCCTTTCATCTCCATTAATGTCAGTGTACTATTTACAGTTTTAGTGTCAAGATTTGTGCGGCGGACAAGCTCGTCAATGTGAATTGGTTCTGAAGATAAATGTTCTAAAATCAAGGCTTCTTCTTTAGAATCAGGAATTATCTTCTTGTTCTCAACAAACTCTTTAACCAAAGTCAAATCCAACGCCTCTAAAATGTCTTGGGCTGAACTGACAAGCTTGGCCCCCATTTTAATTAAATTATTGGTACCAAAAGAATTCTCATTATAAATAGACCCAGGAACAGCAAAAATCTCTCTGTTTTGTTCTAAGGCGTAGCGCGCTGTTAAGAGAGCGCCTGAATCCTCTGGCGCTTCAATAACCAATGTGCCTAAAGAAAGCCCTGAAATTATCCTGTTTCTTTGAGGAAAGAAATGCTTTAACGGCCGGGTGCCAGGAGGATATTCTGAAATTAAAAGTCCGCCTGAATCAACAATTTCATCTGCTAAATAGCGATTATATGAAGGATAAATATTTTCTCTGTCTAATCCAGAGCCCAAAACCGCAAGAGTCCTGCCTTTAACGTCCAGGCTTGCTTCATGGGCCAGTGAATCAATGCCTAAAGCCAGGCCAGAGACAATCACTAAGCCGCTTTTAGCCAAAGTTCTAACTATTTCTGGCGTTACCTGCCGACCATAGGAAGAAAACTTTCTTGTCCCAACCACAGCCAATGAAAACTCATCCTGTTCTGGTGATAACCGCCCCTTATAATACAAAAGGGCTGGTGGCGAATAAATTTCTTTAAGAAGTTTAGGGTATTTTTCATCTTTAATAGTTAAAACGCTTATCCCTTCTTGGTCTAACTTTTCCATCACTTCATCTACGTTGATTTCCTCGCGTTTTAAAATAATTTCCCGGGCTATATTTTCTTCCAAGCCGCACTTTATTAATTCACTGAGATCAGCATTCCATGCTTGCTCTAAATTTTCAAAGTAGTTATACAATTTTTTAAATCTACTTGGGCCAATTTTAGAAATTCCTGAAAATCCCACCCAGTATTTCAAATCCAACTCAGTGTTTTGGTTGCCCTGCTTGCCATCTAAATTATTGATAAAATTTATATCCTGATTTGACATTTTGTTTAAAAAATATTAAAATTTAATTACAAAATAAGTTTTGCGTATATCTACGTCCCAAGCACTTGAAATGCGGATTAATGTAGAAATTTAAATTACTAAATTCTGATACAACAATAAAAGTTACCATTTCAAACTAATTAACTTAAATACAGGAGGTAAAATTAATATGAAATTCAAACAAAGA
>CAZDKR010000004.1:0-14914 GCA_964506375.1 uncultured Gammaproteobacteria bacterium | reverse complement strand
AGAATAGATTCTTAAGTTATACCAAAATTTACCCTGCGCTACTGATTTGGCACATAGATTTGACTGGCAAATCCTTTGGGGATTTTGCTCATACTATCCCTATGTTTGTGCATAATGTGTTGGAGTAAGGCAAGCATATCTAACAATATTGATATGCAAAATTTTAAATTAGTTTCAAGGTATTATCATAATTACAATATTACGTAATATTGTAATTATATAAATGTAAAATGTAATTATATAAAAAAACGCCTATGCCAAAAGTAATTCCTAAAGACATTTCAAAACCAGAAAGAGAAAAATTAAAAAATTTATTATACACAAAAATCTCAAAACTAAAAACTAAAGAAGAAGTGGCGGATTTTATGAATGATGTATTTACTGAAAGTGAAATAATTATGTCTATTAGAAGATTGGAAATTGCTAAAATGCTGTTAGATGAATATTCTTATCCTCAAATTAGGCAAAAGTTAGGGGCTGGCTATGATACTATAAAAACAGTTAGGTTTAAAATTGATAATGGCTCTGGAGGGTTTCTAAAATTTATTAAGAAGTTAAAGATTTAATCCAATTAAATTATTTAGGATAAAAAACCAAAAATTTACAATATTACGTAATATTGTAAATTTTTCTCAAACAAATTTACCCTTTTCTTTTTATTAAAATCTGTTAAACTTAAAACATGGGTTCTACTGAAAAAAAACAAATATATATCATTATCCCGGCATATAATGAAGAAAACAACATCTCTCAAGTACTGGAAAATTTATTAAAATTTGACTATCACCTTGTGGTTGTTGATGATGGGTCATTTGATAAAACCTATGAAAAGGCAAAGAAAACTTTCGCCTCTCTTGACCTCTTAACTGCAAATTTATCTTCAGTATTAAACAAAGAACCAAACAAACAAAGCCGTGATGTTAAAATTTTGCGGCATAAAATCAACCGCGGACAAGGCGCGGCCCTGCAAACCGGCACTGATTATGCTATAAAGAACAAGGCGGATATAATTGTTCATTTTGATGGTGACGGTCAATTCTTGCCCAGCGAGATACAGCAGGTGGTAGAACCCATTTTATCCCAAAAAGCTGACATAGTGCTTGGCTCAAGATTTCTTACAAACAAAAAGAACAATAAGGCGTCTATCTGCTGCCAGACAAAGATACGAACAAATAACAAAATGCCGTTTTTGAAAAGATATGCAATTTTGCCGGTGGCTAAAATTGTTAATTGGCTTTTAACTGGCATTAAATTAACTGACGCCCATTGTGGTTTCCGGGCTATGAACAAACTGGCGGCGGGAAAAATTAGAATTAACCAAGACAGGATGTCGCACAATACAGAAATTGTGGCCCAGATTAAAAAGCACGGTTTAAAATATGAAGAAGTGCCGGTAACCGTGATTTATAATGAGTTTGGGCAGGGGATAGGCGGCGGCTTTAAGATATTAAAAGATTGGTTTTTTAGTAAATTAATAAAAAACTAATAGCCATGAAGGGTTTTATGATTTGATTCATATAAATTCGCCCCAGCAACCTAGAACTCATGGCTATTCGCATTATATCATATGCTTATCCAAATCCTTATCTCAATTTTCGTCTTATTCATTATTTTACGGCTGATTTTCAAGTTCAAAAAAAAGGAAATGAAAATCTCTGAATTTCTGTTATGGTTAATTTTCTGGTTAACAGCAGAAGTGGCTGTATGGATCCCTGACCTAACTACCAAAGTAGCCAACATTTTAGGCATTGGCCGTGGCGCTGATTTAGTTTTTTATTTAAGTATTACTTTATTATTTTATTTAATTTTTAGAATTTATGTAAAAATTGAAAAAATTGAAAGAGATATCACTAAAGTGGTCAGAGAAGACGCGCTGAATAACAAAACTCAAAACTTAGAACATGGCCCCGAGCGCCCGGGACAAAACTCAGAGAGTTAAATTTTATACTTGCCGCCCTGGCCCAAGTTGCTAAAACCGGGCTCTGATTTTTTATGACTTACATTATTATCCTCACTTGGAACAGTAAAAAATACTTGCCCAGCTTATTTAAAAGTCTTAAAAACTTGAACTACCCTCAAGACAAATTTAAAATTTTAGTAGTTGATTCTGGATCAACTGACGGAAGTTTAGAATATATAGAACGGAATCAAATTAAAACTATTAAATTAAAAACTAATTTAGGATTTGCCGCCGGTAATAATATCGGCATGCAATATGCTATTGATCACGGAGCCAAATATATTGTTCTACTAAACCAGGATACTTATGTGGAGCCTGGTTTTCTGACCGAACTTGTTAAAGTTGCCAAAAGCAGTAAGCGGATTGGCATAGTTCAATCGCTAATTTTGTATTATAAAAACAAAGATGAAATTAACTCCTGGGGCAATGAATTGCATTTTTTAGGATACGGCTGGAGCGGAGGAAACCATGAACAAATTAACAACCAACAAATAGCAACTAGCGCTGTTAAAGAAATCAATTACGCATCTGGCGCTGCAGTGTTATATAAAGTTGAATTACTCAAAAAAATTGGGCTGTTTGATGAAAATTACTTTTCTTATCATGAGGATTCTGACATATGTTTACGGGCAAGGTTAGTAGGTTATAAAACAGTCCTGGCTCCAAAATCAATTGTTTACCATGACTATGAATTTCCTACGACTAAAAACAAAAATCGTTATTTCTACATGGAAAAAAATCGTCTTTATCTGATTTTTAAATTTTATCGTTTAAAAACTTTGATTTTATTATGGCCCATAATGAAAATGATGGGATGCGGGCAATTAATTTTTAGTTTTAAAAATGGCTATTTCTGGCAATTTATTAAGTGTCGCTTATGGTTTATTTTAAATTTTAAAAAATTCTTACGGGCCAGGCGCAAAATCCAAAAAACTCGCCAGATAGGAGATAAGGAATTAATGAAAGATTTTGTGGCAAAAATCAGATATCAAGAAGTTCATAATTTCTTATTAGACAAAATCGCCAACCCAATTATGAAAATATACTGGAAAACAATTAAACGTTTTATCTAATTCCTTAAATTTTATGCTTTGTTCCAAAAGGCTTGGAACTATCTTTTGATTTTCGTCTTATGCGAATTGCTTACCTTTCACCATCTTTCCCCCCGCTGTTAGGCGGCATGGGCACTGCCTGTTATTATACGGCTAATGAAATTGGCAAAAGTCACCAGGTGACCGTCTTTTTAGCTAAAAGAAATGTTGAATATAAAAAGGGAAATTATAAAATAAAATTAATCAGACCATGGCTATCTTATGGCCACGCGCACTTGATGCCGCAAGTGTTGTGGCTGTTAAAAGATTTTGACATTGTGCATTTATATTATCCATATTTTGGCACAGCCGAATTTCTTGGGCTATTAAAACTTATCCGCGGCTCCAAAAAACCCAAGGTTATATTTCACCACTCAATGGAAGCGGTTGGCACTGGGTTTTTAAAATATATATTTAAATTCCACACCAAGTTTATTATGCCCATTTTAATGAAAAGCGTTGATGCTATTTTTATTCTTTCCAAGGATTATGCCGAACATTCTGATATTAGTAAGATTTATAAAAAACACCCTGAAAAATTTTATGAAGCGCCACATGGGGTAGATGTAACAAAGTTTAAAGTTAAAAATGAAAAATTAAAAGTTAAAGAAAATAATAAAATTATATTTACTGCCCAAGCCTTAGACAAACAACATTTCTTCAAAGGCATTGATGTTTTGATAAAAGCATTTTATATACTTAATACACAATACTCAATACAAAACGCAAAACTAATGATTGCTGGTGATGGTGATTTAAAAAAGTATTATCAAAATTTAGCGAACAAAATTGGCGTTCAAGATAAAGTAATTTTTTTGGGAAAAGTAAGCCAAGAGGAATTGCCGTACTATTATAATTTAGCCACAATAACAGTTGTTCCTTCCACCCAACGCACAGAGTGTTTTAGTATTGCCGCGGTAGAGTCAATGGCTTGCGCCACGCCAGTAGTGGTGACTGATTTTCCAGGAGTGCGAGTAACAATTGAAAATAATAAGTCAGGCTTAGTGGCTAAACCAAATGATGAAAAAGACCTGGCTGAAAAATTGTCATTTTTTCTTACTTCCCCAGAAAAAGCAAAAGATTTTGGTAACAACGCAAGAAAAAGAGTGGAAGAAAAATTTAATTGGCAAATAATTACTCAAAAGATTTTAATGCATTATAGAGAAATTCTTTCCCTTGCTAAATAATTATTTTATATTAAAATTTTAATAATCTATCCGCGCGAACCTGTGTTCATATTTATGCAACCTGTCATTTAATCCCAAAACATTCAGCGCACAAAATATTTATTTAATATATGAACCCTCCTCAAAAAATTTGTCTTATCACTTCCATTTTTTTTCCCTATACCCGCGGAGGAGCAGAAACAGTAGTTAATAACATAGTTCAAGGTTTAAAAGAAAGGGGATATCAAGTTATTGTTATCACTATCTCTCCTTTTAAAGGGCTAGGGAGTCTTTGGCCTAGAAAATATTATCACAACGGCATCGTTATTTACCGCTTTTTTCCTCTCAACCTATTTTCTTATTTAAACATAAACAGATACGAAAATTTGCCCTGGTTAAGAATAATCTGGCATGGTTTAGATATGTTCAACCTGCATTCCTTCTTAATGGTAAAACACATCTTGAAAAAGGAGAAACCCCAAATAGTGATGACGCATATGTTAAAAGGGGTAGGCTACCTTACCCCTTTAGCTATTAAACTTGCGCGCATAAAGCACATTCATACCCTGCACGAAGTCCAGCTTATCACTCCATCAGGCTTAATTCTAAAAGGCAAGGAAGGGTCTTGGCAACATAAAGGCATTCTGACCCGTCTTTATCAATTTTTTACGCGACTTCTCTTTAACTCACCATCCATAGTCATTTCTTCATCTAAGTTTTTATCTGACTTTCACAACTCTCACAATTTTTTTCCATATTCAAAAAAAATAATCCTAACCAATCCTATTATCATTAATAAAACAGAAAAAGAAGGACTAAAAAAGAAACAAAATAAACTTTTTTCTTTCCTTTTTCTAGGTCAAATAGAAGAACATAAAGGGATACTCCTCCTCATTAAAGTTTTTAAAAAGTTAAAAAGAGAAGTAGGGGACAAATTAGGCGAATTTGAATTATTAATTGTAGGGCAAGGCTCTGCTATGAAAAAAGCTAAAATGCTGGCTGGCAAGGAAGAAAGTATTAAATTTTTAGGCTATATACCCAATTTTGAATTGAACAAAATTTTTGTTCAAGTTGATGTAACAGTAGTTCCTTCTCTTTGTTATGAAAATTCTCCTACCGTCATCTTTGAAAGTTTATCCTATGGGATACCAGTTTTAGCTGCCAGAATTGGCGGTATTGAATTTATCAAAGATAACTACAATGGTTTTACTTTTGAAGCCGGGGACGCTGATGATTTATTAAAAATTCTAAAATTTAGTTTAGAAAACAAGGATAAATTAAAAAATATGTCAGAAAACGCCAAAAAATCAGTTGAGCAAATTGGGATAGGGAAGTACATTCAAAAATTAGAGAAGTTGATTTAAATCAAGACAACAACTTAACTTTGTTTTATTCATATATGTTTTTTTCAGCATCCTGCTTAATAAAACAAATTTCACTCGCGCGACGTGCCTATGCTTTGATAATTTAGTTTAACTTAGCAGATATGTTACTTACTATATATTGCGATCGCAATATATAGTAAGTAAATTTTCTCCAAATTAAATTTTCCTGAGCCCCAAAGTTTATTATTAACTAGGGCTTTCGCGTTTGGCTAATCCCAAATGCTTAAAATGAACTACTACGCCCTAAAGGGCGTGGTATCTAAGGTGAGGTAGGTAAGGTAAGTTAGAAAAGTCTTAATTGTTTACTGCGTCCTTTTTGGGATTTAATGTAGTTACGGATGAGTTGTGAAGTAGTTTTATCATTAACAGTGGTTGAAAAGTAACCAATGGCCCAAAAATCTGCGCCCCAGAGCACTTTGTCTATTTCTGGAAAATCTTGTCTAATCTTTCTGGAGGAGATACCTTTGAAAAGGTTGACTGCTTCACAAACTGCTATGGTAGGTGGAATGAGAACAAAGAGATGGACATGATCTGGTTCTACTTCCATGGTATCTATCTCAAAGTCATATCTTTCGGCAATACCTAGAAAAAGTTGTTTTAATCTATCTTGGATTCTCTTGTTTATCACTGGTTTTCTGTATTTAGGTATCCATACTAAATGGTATTTGTTGTTAAATACTGCATGGGCAGTTTTATAGAGTTTGATATTCCTTTTGGTAGTTATTGTTTTTTTCATATACCTTAATTGTAAAACAAAGTTTACAACTAAGGTAGACTATGCCCTGAAGGGCATAGTATTAATTGATAATAAAAATTTTATGATTTACAAAAATTCAATTTACTTCCTCATATACTTAAACACCCAGACCTTGCCGTTTTCCAAAACCATTGTCTTGTCTGCTGATTTTTTAGCTCTGGGTACTAAGTATTTAAAATTAAACCAATAATCATTTAGGTAAAAATAAACAACATTTACTCCTGTTAAATCCATGGCAATTTTAGCGGTTTCATAATTAACTTTTCCGTCATAAGCCATTTTGGCAAAAATTTTATACAAATCGCCACCAGTAGGAATGGAGTAAAAGAAATATTTGTGATTAAAATACCTAAAACCAAAAGTGGAAAGGGCCGCGGCCCCCACTTGTTGATTAGCCAAAACTACATAATCTTCAGAACTAATCTCTTCTAAATATTTAATAGCATTAAAATCGTAAATTGAAGTGTTAAATCCTTTAGTATAATAATAGACATCATGGCGGGGATAAGAAAAGTAAAGTGAACTTGTTAAAACTGCGGCAATAAACAGGCAACCCATAACTGATTTTTTGTTTCTGAACATTTTCCCTAATAAAACCTCGGCTGTCACCACTGCCAGTGGAATCAAAAAATAAACTCCCAGGTTAAAAACACGGTAGCTAAAATCTCCTCGTTCATAATTAATCAAAAAAGGAAAGTCAAGAAAAGAGAAAATAATAAGAGAATTAAAAGCAAGAACTGTGAAAGTAGTTAAAAGCAACTTGCAACGCGTAGTCTGTAATGTGTAATTATTTCTTTTCAGGACATAAAATCCAACGATTGACAAAGTAAAAACTATCAAGAATATCTTTAGGGGATCATAAATAAAGTAAGCAATAGTTTTAATAAGATGAACAAAATTAGTGTTCAAAAATAAATCCGGAGAAAATCTAAATAAATTATGTACAAAATTAGTCAAGTTAAAGTTGCTAACCAAATTAATTTTATACAAAGGTGATATTAAGGAAAAAGCTATAAAGATAAAAGAAATAAAGAAATAAAGAAACAGATAAACAGAGAACCTGACTATTTTTTTTATTTTAAATTTATCTAACAAACTGATAATAATAAAAATAACTGAAGCCGACCCAGCCAATGGGTGGATTAACAAAGCAGTTATAGTTAAAAGCATTAAAAAATAAATTGTGGGCTTGTTGTTTAACAAATATGACAAACCTAAAAATGCAGTTATTATTACTAATAAATCAGCTAAGTTTTGCGGAGTGGTAAAAGTAAAGATAGAAAAGGGAATAAATAAAAATAAAAAAGTAACGAATAATTTTCTAAATGTGTAATAAATTGTGAACGGCAACAAAATGCTGGCAAGACATGAAACCAAGAATTTGTCAATTATAATGTGTGAAACAGAAAAAATTTTAGTTAAAAATACTACCAAAGAATACTGGCCTAAATAATAAAACGGCTTAGGCAAAATAAAGCCGTGTTCTAAAATATATTTTTCAGTGGCCTGGTGAATAAACGGATCGTAACCAAAGCCCAGGGGAAATATAATATGGGCAACAGAAAAAGTAAAAAATAAATGCAAACTAGCTAAAATTAACGAAAAAGCAGTCTTTAGTCTAATAACCAGGCAAACCAAGCACAATGTAGCTAAAAAATAAACAATAAAAAACCAAATAGAAACAAAATGCCAAGGAGTGCGAACAGGCTCAAAAGTTTGTCCATTTTTAAGAAGCAGATATGAAATGCCTAGCAGGATTAAATAAATTAAAACAAAAAACCACGTCCACCATTTTGCCATTCCAGCCGAAGCAAATCCCTGTCTGTTAGGACGAACAAGGTGGAAGAATTCCTTTGCTCCTATCTTTCTGAACTTAAAAGATCCGCCCATTTCACCCTCCGGCATTATACCAGCAAACTTTAGCCGAAATAGCAAGATGGCCAGGGAAAGCAAAATGACATAGGCCGCAACAATAAAATCATTAAGCTGGTAAAAATAGTAAATGATAGCCAAAGCAACAATAGTAATTGACAAGAAAGTCAGAAATCCAAAAAAAATTGTTATCAACCAGCCCCAATCTTCCTGCCTTGCCAGCGGAGCGTGTCTGCCTGACGATAGACAGTTTGGTCGAAGCCAGCTTGAAAAAAACATTTTGCCCAGTAACCAACTTGACAAACCAATAAATCCCAGACCAAAAATTACCCCTATGACAGGGGAATGGAAGGCAAAAATATTTAAGGTTAAAAATGCCGCAAATGCAAAGTTTAAAAGTGTCGACTTCATAGTTTTAATATATCACATACAGGAAACAAATTCCAAATAATCAGGTCTCTGCGCCTTTTAGACAAGGGCATTCCAACCCTGCCGAACAAAAGATGGGAATGGGTTAAATAATTAGCAAATTTGTGTTATAATTTAACTGTCAGCAGGCTATTATGTGGATAAAACCTTCTGCAAATTTTAGTATATGCCAAAGACAAAAAAAACAACTTCAAAAAATTCAAAAAGTAAAGAAAAAGCGGAAAATAGAGCCAGAGGAAAAAGCAATACTCCAAAATCGGAAAAAGTAAATAGAAAAAACGGGATTTCTATTAAATCATCTCAAACAAAGGATTGGGGGGAAGATTTTATATTTCCTGTTTTTAAAAATCACGAAAAGACAGGGTCGCAAAAAAACAATAAAAAAAACAATAAAAATAAAACGGTTTTGTCACCTCACATTCTTGATTTGCGTCAAGGCGCGCAACCTGAAACAGTTTTTGAAAAAACGACAACACCAAACCAGCCAGCATTCAATCCTGATGATTGGTTTAGCAACTTTGTTAATCAGCCAAACGAGTCATCCGCATTTAAACACCAGCTCGACTTTGAATTACCTGAACAACTTGACGAACCGACAGAAAAAATTAAATTTTATAAACCGCCTAAAGAAAAAATAAAATCAGCTGTTAAATTAAATTTAAGCCAAGACATAATTAAAACAACCGGGGCAAAAAGCAAACCGCCGGTTGTTGATTTGCATCCAAAAAAATTAAATCCTTTTTTAACAACGATCAAAAAAATCCTAGTTTTTTGCCTTCGGGCAATCACTTTGCCGTTTAGGATGCTAGACTTTATTGTCGATCGTTCATTAAAAGGGGTGTGGTGGTTAATAAAATTTATTATCTTGTCTTTCATAAATTTATTTAAATCAATATTTCTGAATTTAAAAATAATATTATTGGGATTGGGGCAAAGACCAGTTGGAATAAAAGAGTTGCGCTTGGAATCAGCCAGTCTCAGAAAATTCAATTACAAACCGGTTTTATCCTTTGTCATTATCTGCTTCATCATCATCCTGCCTTTGCAAATCTTAAACTGGCGCCAAAAGACAAACCTAATCAAAGGGCAGGTTTTAGGCAAGTCAAGCTTGGGTTTTGACTATTTAAAAAGTGCCTCAACCCTAAGCCAAAATCTTGATTTCAATCAAGCTGAGCAAAGATTCAATCAAGCTTATTTTAATTTTAAATTAGCCCAAGGATATTTAGAAAATTTAGACATATTCAGCCAACAAATCGTAAAACTCGTGCCCCAAACTTCTCAAGCAGACAATCTGTTGGTCATTGGGCAAATATCAGCTCAGTTAGGCGAAAATTTATCAGCCTTGGCGCAAAAATTGCAAAGTATGGGCGGGTCGGGCGAAACTAATGGAAATAGTGACGATAAATTGATTCAAAAATTAGAAGCAATTGAACAAACATTAAATAACATTGAGCCAAGTTTCTTAGAATTGCTTGAACGGGTGAAGCAAATTGAAACTGAAAAACTGATTAAAAATGTTGATGATGAGAGCCTGAAAAAGATAATTTTATTCCAATCATCTTTACCGGCCTTAAAACAAAACTTTGATAATCTAAAAACTTTAAATAAATTTTTACTAAATTTTTTGGGACAAAAGGAGGGTAAAAAATATTTAATTATTTTTCAAAACAACAGCGAGCTTCGCCCCACTGGCGGCTTTATGGGTTCCTACGCCTTGTTAGAAGTCAAGAGAGGAAAAATAATAAAAATGGAAATTCCAGGCGGTGGTTTTTATGATTTAAAAGCAGCCAACCAGACAATAGTTGAGGCTCCCAAGCCATTTCATCTTTTTTCCCCTTATTGGCAAATTTGGAATGCTAATTGGTTTCCTGACTGGCCGACTTCGGCTAAAAAAATTGTTTGGTTTTATGAAAATTCTCTTTCAGGCGTCACAGTTGACGGAATCATTGCCATCACTCCTGATGTAGTTGAAGACTTGCTAAACATTATCGGCCCGATTGAAATGCCTAATTATAATAAAACAATTACGGCAGAAAATTTTGTCAAAGAAATCCAAAAGGCAGTTGAAATAGAATACGACAAAGAGGAAAATCAACCTAAGAAAATCATCGCGGATTTAATGCCTGTTGTTTTGAAAAAGCTATTCAATTTAAAAACTGAACAAACACCGGGGTTCCTGCGACTTTTAATTGACAATTTGTCAAAAAAGAATATACTTCTCTGGTTTAGACAAAATGAGATGCAAGACGTTGTTCAAGATTTTTCCTGGTCAGGTGAAATTAAAAAAAGCCAAGGCGATTACCTGATGGTAATTCACACGAACATTGGAGGCGGCAAAACGGACCGAGTAATTAAAAATAAAATTCTGCATAATGTTGAAGTTGACAATCAGGGAAATATTTTTGATACCGTAACTTTAACCAGAATTCACCAAGGTCAAAAAGATGATATTTTTGAAAACAAAAACAATGTTGACTATGTTAGATTTTATGTGCCAGCCGGCAGTCAATTAATTTCTGCCCAGGGATTTGACCAAATTCCCAGTAATCTGTTTAAAATAGCTGCCACCAGCCAAGGCGACACTCCTCCTGACCCTGATTTGGAAAAAATTGAAAAAAATCCTATTTTAGACGAAAGATTTAATATGAGAATCACTAACGAGTTTAACAAGACATGTTTTGGTAACTGGATAATGGTCAAGCCCGGTGAGGAAAAAACAGTAACTATAAAATATAAACTGCCGTTTAAATTAGAAAAACCAAAAAATAGCTTGCTAAATAGATTATTTAACTTTATAAAATTAAATCAAGAAGAAACCGCCCGTTATAATTTGATTGTCCAAAAGCAACCGGGCCTTAAATCAACAGATTTTACCAGCCAATTTAATTTGCCCGCCAATTGGCAGGTGGTTAATATATCGCAAGCAAAAAATGAATTAAGAAAAAATAATAATACGATCATTTACCAAGATGATCTAAAAACAGATGGTTATTATGGAATTGAAGTGAAGTAAGATTAAAAGCGCCTTTATTAGTTTTAAATTAAAAACCCCAGTAATTATTTCGCCCCCTATGAGGCATTAAGCGCTTGTTAAAAGCGCTTAATACTTTGTTATATGAAACGTTGTTTTATCGCTTTAAATTTGCCGCAAGAAATAAAAGCTGAATTTGCTAAAATCCAGGCAGATTTAAAACGCAAAAATAAAAAAGTAAAAATTACATGGGTAAATCCTGAAATTGCCCATATCAACCTGTACTTTTTGGGCAATCTTTCTGAAAATGACATTAATAAGCTAAAGGAAAATTTGAAAACATTAGAAAACAAAAATGGGCCAATTTTGCTAAGTCTAACAGGGGCAGGCGCCTTCCCAAGTTTAAAAATGCCCAGAATCTTGTTCTTAGGGGTAAAGCATAAAGAGAAAAATAATTTAATTAATTTATACCAGGAAATCGGCAAAATCCTAAAAGACCAGGGTCTAAGAACTGACGACCGTCCGTTTATCGCCCATATAACATTGGGGCGAATAAAGGATAAAAATAAAAAAATTAAAATAATTGGCGAAGAGATGCCTGATATAGAATTTAAAGTTGAATCATTTGAACTGATGGAGAGTATTTTGACACCAAGTGGGCCAAAGTATAAAATTATAAACTCCTACAGGCTTTGATCAGATTAACTGACTAACTGATTAACTGACCTTTGATTAACTTGCCTGTAAATAAATCCAACGCCTTTCAGCAGGGTTTCCCGCATAAAGTTCTATGTCAGGGCTTCAGCAAAAGACACTGAATAGAAGTTGATCAGTTAATTGGTTAATCAAAGATCAAATATGAAACAAGTTAAAATTTTAAATGTTAAAATAAACATTATTTCCAAACAAGAAGTTTTAGGAAAAATTCAAAATCTTCTAACCCTTGCTCAAGAGAATAAGAAACAATGTCAATTAATTACAACCAATCCAGAGTTTATCCTCAAAGCACAAAAAGATGAGGAATTTAAAAATATTATTAATAACGCTTGGTTATCAGTAGCTGATGGGTATGGTGTTCGGCTCGCAAGCAAATATTGCTTGCTCGCCTCAAAAATCAAAAATCAAAAATTAAAAATCAAAGTATTTAAAAATTTTTTGACCGGCTTTAAAATAGCTTGGTGGGGAATGACGAGAAACGATAAAAAATTAGATGTAGTAAAAGAGGTGATTACTGGCACAGACTTAATTCTGGAGATTTGCAAAATTATAAATTATGAATCAAAAATTAAGAATAACGCTAAAAAAATCTTCCTTCTTGGCGGGTTTGGCGAGGTGCCAAGATTAACTGCAAAAAAGTTGAAGCAGCAATTTCCCAAGGTAAATTTTGATTATTCAATCTTTGAAAGCAAGGATATAATTGATAAAATTAATAAAACCAAACCAGATATTTTATTTGTGGCACTAAATCACCCCCGGGCCCAAAAGTGGATTGCCAAAAATTTATCAAGAATGCCGAGTGTTAAATTGGCAATTGGCGTTGGCGGCGCCTTTGATTATATTTCGGGCAAAGTTAAAAGAGCGCCGCATAAAATGCGATACTCATTTGAATGGCTATTTCGCTTAATCCGCCAGCCAAAAAGAATAAAACGAATCTGGAATGCAGTAGTAAAATTTCCTTGGTTAGTGTTTAAAAATTCTTTAATGGAAAAAGAATTTAAAAATGTTAATTAAAACTAAAATGCGGATTTCAAATTGAGCGGGACTTTGCCAATATCCGTCTAATTCGCTAAAATTCGCTCAATTCGCATTTTATTACTTTAATGAAAGAAGTAAAAACTAGATTCGCGCCCAGCCCAACCGGTGATTTGCACATCGGCGGCTTAAGGACTGCCTTGTACAGTTACCTATTTGCCAAAAAAAATAAGGGCAAATTTTTGCTGCGCATTGAAGATACTGACCAGGCAAGGTACCAAGAGGGGAGTGTTGAATCAATCTTAGAATCCTTAAAATGGACTGGCATTAAATACGATGATGAAGTGATTTACCAATCACGCAGAATTAAAATTTATCAAAAATATGCCAAGGATTTAATTCAAAAAGGCAGCGCCTATTATTGTTTCTGCTCCCAACAAACCTTGGATAAAATGAGGCAAGAACAAATTAATAGGGGAGTGGCAGCTAAGTACGACCGCCGATGCTTAAAATTATCGCAAGGTGAAGTTGAAGAAAAATTGAAAAAAGGCGAGCCGCATGTAATCCGCATGAAAATCCCGCCTGGCAAAACTAAATTTCATGATTTAATTCGCGGAGATCTTGAGTTTGAAAATGAAACTTTAGATGACCAAGTACTTTTAAAATCGGATGGCTATCCAACATACCATTTGGCTAATGTTGTTGATGATCATGAAATGGGCATCACTTGTGTAATTAGGGCAGAAGAATGGCTGCCATCAACCCCCAAGCACTTGATTTTGTACCAAATGCTTAATTGGCAGCCGCCAGAGTTTGCCCATTTGCCAATGGTCTTGGCTCCTGATAAATCTAAATTATCTAAAAGGCACGGCGCCACTTCTGTTTTAGAATTTAAAAAATTAGGCTATCTGCCCGAGGCCCTAATAAATTACTTAGCGCTTTTAGGCTGGAATCCGGACAGCGATAGAGAGTTTTTTACTTTAAAGGAATTGGAAAATGAATTTAGTTTAGAAAAAGTTCAAAAAGCAGGCGCGGTTTTTGATATTCATAAATTAGATTGGATGAATGGCTACTATATTCGACAGCTTCCACTGGAAAAATTAACTCAACTTTGCATCCCTTATCTACAGCAATGTTATCCTGAACTTGTTTCAGAGCCCCTTCACAAATCAACGGGATGCCAAAACAAGTTCGGCATGACAAATGTTGAATATATTAAAAAAGTAGTTGCTTTGGAGCAAGAGAGGATGAAGAAACTCTCAGATATAGTTGAATTAGCTGATTACTTTTTTAAAGAAGTAAATTATGATGTTAATTTATTAAAATGGAAAGGATCGGATCTGGCTACAGCCAAACAAAGATTAAAATTTTTAGCTGACCAATTACCTCAAATTCCAGAAGAGAACTGGACCAGGCGTTCTATTGAAGATTTGGTTAAAAGTCTAATTAAAAATCACGACTTAGGCACTGGCAAAACTCTCTGGCCCATGCGCGTGGCTTTAACTGGCCGCGAAAAGTCACCTGGACCATTTGAAGTGGCAGAAGTATTGGGAAAGGACGAGACACTAAAGCGCCTGAAAAAGGCAGCTTC
>CAZDKR010000003.1:0-15622 GCA_964506375.1 uncultured Gammaproteobacteria bacterium | reverse complement strand
TTTAATACAGAAAAACAAAAAGCCGAGTCCTTTTAAAAAATTTAAAAGACCGGCTTTTAAACTAATTCCCATTGGCATTTTTTATCTATAATAACAACAGATAAGCAGCCGCAACATCTAAGGATGATTTCGCGGTGATTATTAATTAAATGGACAAAAACTTCTTGGTTGCACCTATGGCATTTTAATCTTCCCCCTGTTTGCTGAAAAACCTTAAGTCGTCTGGGCAAAGGCGGAGGTGTTTTTTCTTGAAACGAAAACCTATTAGCCATTTCACATCTCCTTGTTTTTAATGAAATAATTAAAAATCATTTCTTTTTTTAAAAGACCTGCCAGCCACAACCCTCCTGTGTAAATCAGCCCTCCTGCAATTATTGAAGCAAAAATATTAAAATTAAGCAAATATAAAATTAGAGCCATTATCACACTTATTAACAAACTTCTTAAATTATTTTTAAAACTGATTTTAATCCCAGTCTCTTTTTTAACCATTATCCAAGATGTGGCCAAAATAAAAAATTCAATCAGGACTGTAATCACTGCGGCGGCATAGTAAGAATACCTAGGAATAAAAGCGAAATATAAAGCTAAGGCCAAAATGGCGGCTAAAATATAATATTTCATCATTTGCCTTTGTTTGTTAATGGCAACAACTGAAAAAGTTGATAGGTGAGCCAGAAAGATTATGCCCGTGGCTATAATTAAAATTTGTAAAACCGGAGCTGAAGCTAAAAACTCCTTGCCGGCAACAAGGTTCATAATCGGTTGAGCCAGAACAATAGTGCCAAAAATTAAAGGCCAAACAATAATTGATAAAAAATCAAACGCTTTTTGAAAAATCTGTTTAAAGCTCCCTAAATTATTTTGCGACCAGGCACGGGACAAATGCGGACTAACCAAACCCATAAAGATGGCTGGAAAGGCAATCAAAACTTCAAGAATTTTATAAGGCGCTCCATAAATGCCGACCATTGACTGGGAATGATACAAGGACAAAACAATTGTATCAGCTTTAAAATAAATCATTGAAAAAATCATATAAGTAGCCACTGGCCAACTTTTGCGCAAAATATTTTGCCAAACATTTTTATCAAAAGCAAAGGAAAATTTTAATAATTTTCTAGCAAAAATAATATTAATTAAAAAATGAACCATACAGCCCGCAACCACGGTCCATAAAACACAAGCAAAACCAAGGCTAAGCTTAATAACCAAAATTGTAGATAATAAAATCACAACTTTGCCTGCAATTTCTGCCAAAGCCACGTATTTTGTTTTCATTTTTTCCTGAAAAAGAGCAACTGTAATTTGGTCAACCGTCATAAAAAGTACGGCCAGAGAAATCACCAAGGTGCCGAGTTTGACCAAATACGGATAAGGAAAGAACCAAACCAACCCTGAAGCAACCAACATTAATATTGCACCTGAGACAAATCGCATAGTAAAAATATTACTAAAGATTTTTTTCTGATCAACTCCTACCCGCCCCAATTCATTAATTGCCACCAAATATAATCCTAAATCGCCGATAGTGGCAAAGAAAAAAAGGTAAGCAAAAATGGTCGTGTAATAGCCATAACCTTCTGTGCCTAAATATCTGGTTAATAAGCCAATAATTACCAGCCCGATAGCTGCGCCTGAAAATTTTCCTAGAGTATGAATGAGAGTGTTTTTGGCAATTTTACCCGTTAGAGTCATTTTTTAATGATATCATCCTTCACCCTCACTTTAAAAATGGGAGTGAAAAATCTCAAGGAAAAGAAAAAAATTATGAATTAAGAATTAGAAATTATGATTTTTTATAAATTCATCATATCATTTTAATTCACGCTTGACAAAAACCAATACCAGAACTAAAGCCAGTTTATTACACGTAAAAAACATATATGTCCATAATGAGATACCCAGGTAACGCCTTGAAAATCAAAAAATATGACAAATTGAGATGAGATTGTATATTATGACAGAGTTTTTTATTAATTGTTTAACCAGATTAGATATGCGCTTAAACTATGATCTGGCCAAGTTCTGTCATGTGATGTCTTATCTTAAAAAACATAATCATTTATCCAAATCAGCCTGTTACTGCTTAAAGTGGTTCAACTACTATCATTAATACCAAAACACCTCTCAAGCCTGTCGTTATTTTGGCATTGCTTGCAAAACATTCTACAAGTTGCTTGATAACTTTTTTAAGAGGTGTTAGGATAAAAGTAAAAGATGAAAGAATCGTCCTCAATTTTAAACTCACTAAATCAAATATTTTAAAGTATGAAAGCGTCAGACAATACATTAATTACTTTATTAGGAACAATCCCGCTTTCAGGCATTTGCCTTCTGATGTTTTCAACATTAAGAAATACTATTTCTTTTATAATATTTTCTTTTGTTATTTTTTTATTTATCATTGAGCTTATTAAATTAATTTTTTATGGTTTAGAGGTTGAATAATAATTAAAATACTTTTTATCACATGAAAAATTTTAAAAATAAACATAAGGAGATTTGGGGTAAAAGTACTTTTAAATGATTTAACCAATACCCTTTAAGTAACATTTTAAACGGTTTGAAGCGCAAAATTGTCACTCTAAAAAATTTCTTGTATAATATAAGATGACTTCCTGGTCATCTTTGTTTTTTATTTTTTAAGCCTATTTCCTGCTTCTGATATCGCGGTTAATGACTGAAACATAATTCCAATTAATTTCTTAAAACTTAATCAACCCCATCTTTTCTTGTTGAAATAACATTTATCAGGGCTTTCGCGTTTTGGCTGATCCCAAGCGCTCGGGACAAAGTGACAAACGCGAAAATTCCAATAATTAACAAAAAAGAACAACTAATATGCCGCAAATAAAAGGATTAACAAGCTCTGAAGCAAAAAAGAATTTAGCTAAATACGGGAAAAATGAGATTAAAAGAATTAAAAAAACAAATCCGGTAAAAATTTTTCTTTCTCAATTTACTTCTCCCTTGATTTTAATTTTAATTGTGGCTGCGGCTGTTTCTTTTAGCATTGGCTATCTCCCTGGACAAGAACCAAGAACCATTGATACAATTTTAATTCTAATTATTGTTTTCTTTTCTGGGGTTTCAGGATTTCTCCAAGAATACAAAGCTGAAAAATCCATTGAAGCTTTGCAAAAAATGGCTACCCTCAAAGCAAGGGTTATACGCGACAGCAAAGAAACAGAAATTGACGTTACTGAAGTTGTTCCAGGAGACCTCATCTTGCTTGACTCGGGTGACATTGTCCCGGCCGATGCCAAGCTGTTAGAATCTTTCAACTTGAAAGTAGATGAATCATCTTTAACTGGAGAATCAAAAGAGGTGGGAAAGAAAATTTCTGATATGGTTTTTATGAATAGTTTTGTCTATACCGGAAGCGCAAAAGCATTAGTCTTGCAAACAGGGATGAAAACAGAAATCGGGAAAATAGCAGCCAAATTGCAACAAATTAAAGAAGAAAAGACACCATTTGAAAAAGAAATCTCTCAGCTAAGCCAAAAGATATCTTGGATCATTGGAGGAATTGTTATTATTATATTTCTCGCAGGCATTTTTAAATATAATCTGTACCAATCACTGCTCGTCGCCATTTCCCTGGCAGTGGCAGCCATTCCCGAAGGATTACCAGCGGTCATAGTTTTAGCCTTGGCTATCGGCGCAAAAAGCATGGTAAACAAAAACGCTTTAATCAGAAAATTATCAGTAACTGAATCGATCGGCGCCGTAGATGTAATTTGTACTGACAAAACAGGGACGCTTACAAAAAACGAGATGACAGTCACTCATTTATGTGTTCGCAATGAAATAATTGATGTGGATATTATTGACCAAAAGGAAAAACATGAATTGGAACAATTATTTATTTGTGGCAGTTTATGCAACAATTCAAGCATCAGCTACCATAAAAGGAAAGGGAAATACTTGGGGGACCCGACAGAAATCGCTTTAAGAAAAGTTTCGGAAAAATTCGGATTTTTTAAAGAAAAACTAGGGAAAGAATATAAAAAAATCAACGAATTGTCATTTTCCTCTGAAAGAAAGATAATGAGTGTTCTTTTTAAACACAAAAACCAAAATTTTGTTTATGCCAAAGGAGCCCCGGAAGTTATAATAGAAAAATGCGAGTGGATTTATGAAAAAGGCGAAACCAAAAAACTAAATTCTGCGGTTAAAAAAGAAATTTTGAAGCAAAATAAAAAATTTGCCTCCCAAGGCTTAAGGGTTTTGGGATTTGCTTTCAAAAAGTCGCCGGATCTGGAAGAAAATATGGAAACTAATCTCATCTGGTTGGGACTTCAGGCAATGATAGATCCTCCCCGTGAAGAAGTTAAGGAGGCTTTAGAAAATTGCCGCACAGCGGGCATTAGGGTGATTATGATTACAGGAGACAATCCGCTAACCGCAGAAGCAATAGCTCATAAAATCGGTTTAGAAAGCAAAGGGACATTAAGCGGAAAAGATTTGGATGACTTGAGTGATAAACAGCTTAAAGAAAGATTAGAAAGGGGAATAAATATATTTGCCAGGACAACACCTATGCATAAATTAAGAATTCTTAAAATCCTTCAAGAAAAAAACAGAGTTGCTATGACAGGCGATGGCGTTAATGACGCTTTAGCCTTAAAAAAAGCTGACGTGGGCATAGCAATGAACATTAAAGGTACTGAAGTGGCTAAGGAATCCAGTGATATGATCTTATTAGACGATAATTTCGCTACCATTACTGCGGCAATTAAAGAAGGGAGGAGAATTTTTGACAATATCCGAAAGTTTATCAATTATTTACTGGTGTGCAATTTCGCTGAAGTAGCTGTTTTATTTCTTGCCACATTATTTTTATCTCTGAAAAAGCCTATTCTCTGGCCAGTGCAGGTCCTATGGATTAATCTATTAACTGACGGAATGCCAGCCCTTGCCCTTGGCGTTGATCCGCCCAGAAAAAATATTATGTCCGAAATGCCCCGCGCCAAGGATAAGCCTTTGTTAGACAAACAATTAACTTGGTTAATAGGAGCAATCGGCTTTAAAAAAACTATTGTCCTGTTTGCTGTTTTTTTCTTAATCTGGGCTTTTTCTGGCATAGACCAGGCAAAAACTGCTCTTTTTACCGGCTTTATCCTTTATGAATTTGTGAGAATCGGCACGATAAGATATCAAGATAAAATAGGCTGGTTAGCTAACAAGTGGCTGTTAGTTGCCCTTGCTAGTTCTGTTTTGTTGCAATTTTTAATCATTTATTCACCGTTAAACGTTTTCTTTCACGTAACTCCTCTGACAATGCACAGTTGGCTGGTTTTGTTGGGCGGCGCAGTTGTCGGATATGCTTCAGCCATAGCTATTACCAAATTGGTTGTTAAATTTATAAAAAAATAAAAAATTAATCTTCCTGGGTTCTTTCTGAAGCCCGACTCTCAAAAATAATTGAAAGTTGGGGCGCCTAAAATTTTCCTGAAATTAAAAAATTTTACTTTTGTGGCCTGTTTTAACTTGCCACTCTGGCAAAACAAGGACCCTTCGCCCTTACTTTTAAAAAGCAGGGGCAAAATAATACCACCACTCTATGTTCTTAGAAAAACTTGAACTCAACGGCTTTAAATCATTTGCCCATAAAACAACTTTGGAATTCAAACCCGGCATTACAGCCATTGTGGGGCCTAACGGCTCTGGCAAATCAAATATTGCTGACGCAGTCAGGTGGGTATTGGGCGAACAAAGCATTAAGCTTCTGCGGGGCAAAAAGTCAGAAGATGTAATCTTTTCCGGCTCTGACAAAAAAGCGCGCTTGGGAATGGCCGAGGTTTCTTTATATTTTAATAATGAGAAGGATAAACACAATTTGGGCATGTCTGAAATTTGCTTTACCAGAAAACTTTACCGTAATGGCGAATCAGAATATCTAATAAACAAACAAAGGTCGCGTTTAACTGACATTCAAATGCTTTTAACCAAGGTCGGCATAGCCCGCACATCATATTCAATTATTGGCCAAGGCATGATTGACCTTTTTCTTTTATCCACCCCTCAAGAACGGAAAGAACTTTTTGAGGAAGCCTCTGGTGTCAAGCCGTTGCAAATCAAAAGGCAACAAAGTTTAAATAAACTGGAACGCACAGAAGAAAATTTGGAAACCGCCCAAATTCAATTACAAGAGATTACCCCGCGGCTAAATTCACTTTCCCGCCAGGTTAAAAAATTGGAACGCCGGGCAGAAGTTGAATTAAATCTAAAAAATATCCAACAAAAATATTACGCTTCAATCTGGCATGAAATAGATAAGGACCGGAAAGTAAAAGACGAAAAATTAAAAAAGCTGGTCAGTGACCAAGAAAAAGCGGAAAAAGAGGTTGACAAACTGCAAAACGAAATAGCCAGACTGACCAAAGAAAGCGCCAAATCAGAAAACTCTGAAAAGTTGCAAAGCAAATACCAGGAAATCCTGGAAGAAAGAATAAAATTAAGCGAGAAATTAGCTAACTTAAAAATCAAAAATACCAGGGCAGTTCCTGTTAAAAAACAAGGCGATATTCCCCCTGATCTAAGTCAACGAATTATTGAACTATTAGATAAGTTGGATAAACTAAACGGGCTGATTAAAAACAATATTAAAAACAGGGACTGGTCGCAAATAGAAAAACTTTTTACTGAACAAAGAGCCGTTATTGACAAACTTCATAATTTAACTCGCCCTTTTCGGGGTTCCAGTGACCAAGCTCATAAAACACAAAGCGAATCAACCTGCGGTTTCGGCCAAGAAATCAATGATTTGGAAAACAAAATCAAAGAGATTGACAAGCAAATGGAAGAGGTGCAGGCCGAGATAAAAAGAGAAAATGAAAAAAACAAAGATGAAAGATCTAGAATTTGGAAATTGCAACAAAATTACCAAGTTGAGCAACAAAATTTAAATCAAGCGTCAAATCAAGTTAACAGCTTGCGCATAGAACTCGCCCGCTTAGAAACAAAAAGAGATGACCTAGAACAGGAAATTGAACAAGAACTGGGCGACAATGGTTTGGCAGAAATAAAACAACACCCTGCTCCTACCCAAACAATGACAGAAGATGAAAAGCGGACAATGATAACTGAAATTGGCAAACTCAAACATCAGTTAGAATTAATTGGCGGCATTGACCCAGAAGTGCAAAAAGAATATGAGGAAATAAAAGTCAGGCACGAATTTCTGTCAAATCAAATCAATGACCTAAAAAAATCAATAGAATCACTTGAAGAATTGATTAATCAATTAGATGAAACTATTAAAGAACAATTTGAAGCGAGTTTTAAAATTATCAATCAGGAATTTCAAAAATACTTTAAAACACTATTTGGCGGCGGTAGAGCAAAGCTAACATTGGTGAAATCAAGTGCAGAATCTGAAAATCCGAATCTCGAAACTCAAAATTCGCAACTTGAAATTCAAAACAGCGAAGAAGGGCAAAAAATGCAAAAAATAAAAAGCAGGCTAAAGTCAGCGGTTTATGCCGGGGTAGACATTGAAGCCACGCCGCCGGGCAAAAAATTAAAATCAATCAATATGTTGTCAGGCGGCGAAAGGGCGCTTACTTCTGTTGCCCTGATTTGCGCTATCATCTCTGCCAACCCCTCGCCTTTTGTTATTTTAGATGAAGTTGATGCTGCTTTTGACGAAGCTAACTCAATCCGTTTTGCCGATATTTTAGAAGAATTGTCTCACAAATCCCAATTTATTATCATTACCCATAACCGCGCCACTATGGAAAAAGCTGATATTTTATACGGGGTAACCATGGGCAATGATGGAGTTTCAACATTACTCTCGCTCAAACTGGAAAGTGCAGAAAAATACACTAATAGATAACAAGATGAATAATGAATAATGAATTATGAATTATGGAAATTAAAAAACACACAAAACCCAGAAATTTGCAAACCTAAACATTATAAAAAGGAACGCAAGCTAACTTTAAAAGTCTTGACATAAAAAACTATTTAGGTAAAATAAAGACACGTTTAAAGTATAAATCTATGGTCGCACTACGTCTCCAACGCATTGGCAAGAAAAAACAACCTCATTTTAGGTTGATTGCCCAAGAAAAAACCAAAGATCCATGGGATAAATCTTTGGAAATTTTAGGTTGGATTAATCCGAGAACTAAAGAAAAGAAAATTAAAAAAGAAAGAGTAGAATATTGGCTATCAGTTGGCGCCCAACCCACTGACACGGTTCATAATCTATTAGTTAATGAAGGTATTCTTAAAGCCGAGAAAGTCAAAACTTTCAAAATCAGCAAGAAACGTAAAGAGAAAAAGGAAGGTGAGGATGGAGCAGAAGGGGCAAAAGATGAAAAAGCAGAAAAACAAAAAGAGGAAACAAAGGAAAGTGATTTAAAAAAGGCAGAAGCAGAGGAAAAGGAAACTAAAAACAAAGAGGAAGAAAAGGCCGAGAAGGAGCAAGAAAAAGAAAAAAACGAGTAATGGGCAGTTTTCAGTTATATTTTTTCAGTTATAATTAAAATATTTTATACAGCTTTGCCAAAAAAGTGATGTAAAGCAGAGTCATTAATAACCCTTCAGTAATAGTAATTTTTTTATCAATCGTAACTAACCATTGAATTATAACAGCTGCCCCTACAACAGGTAAAATAAAATAAATAACTTCATGCGGCACAGGAATATCAGTAAACAAGCCAATAAGGCCAAAGACTACAAAGATATTAAAGATATTAGAACCCATTATATTGCCAATAACCAAATCAAAATTGCCTTTCCTGGCTGATGAGATGCCTACGGAAATCTCTGGAAGCGAAGTGCCAATAGCCACAATGCTGGCGGACAAAATTGAGGTGCCTAATCCAATCATTTTGGCAATGGCAATTAGCGAATCCACAGTATACTTAGCTGACAGGAATATAAAAACCAAACTAATAATAAAAATTAAAATTATCTTTATTAATTTCTTCGGACTCTGACCATCAACTCTTCTAAAATCTTCTTTTAATTTTGTTTTAATTTCCTTTTGCAAGTCTTCCCTAATTTCTTTTCGGTTCATTTTTTTAATATTTAAACTATAAAAAACATAAATTACATACGCTAACAAAAATATTATAGCTTCGTAAAATTGAAATAATCCGTCAAATACTGTAAGAGCCAGCAAAAAAACCGCTCCAAGCAAAAACGGCATATCATTAGAAACATTATCCCAGTTAAACCTGGCTGTTTTTCCTGAAATCACGACTACCAAGCCCAAGCCCAAGAAAATGTTTGCCAAAGCAGAACCTGTTACGTTGCCTGACAAAATTCCGGCCTCTCCTTTAAAAACCCCAAAAAACGAAGTGGCTAATTCCGGAATAGAGGTGCCCAGGGCAACAATTAAAACCCCGATCACAAAATCCGACATTTTTAAAATTGCACCAATCTTTTCTGAGGCATCAGTAAAATAATCAGCGGCCTTAGAAAGAACGTACAGACTGACAATGAAGATGATAACCCAAATAATTGCCATATTTAATAGTGGGAACGTCCTGACGCGGATTTGCGCGCATCCCGAGTGCTCGGGATGCGGAACCACGCAGAAAATGCGCGAAATGCTTATCTTGTAGCGCGCCCAGCACGACTCGAACGTGCAACCTACAGCTTAGAAGGCTGTTGCTCTATCCATTGAGCTATGGGCGCATAGAACTTAAAAAACCTATTCTGACGGCATGCCAAATGGATGTCAAAACCACAAGAAAAATAATCAACAAGCAAATAATAAAAAGCGGACTGTTTTAATTCTACAATAATCTTCTTGTGCTTGCAAGGAAAATAATTGTGTGATAAAGTAAAAACACTTAAAATTAATAACGATTTTCTTGGTATAATTCGCGCAAAGTATTTATACTAAGATTATCGCGTGAGAGTATGTTGGATAAAAAAAAGAAAGAAGCTATTATTAAAAAATTTAGAATCCATGAAAATGATTCTGGTTCAGCTGAAGTGCAAATTGCTATTTTAACAGAAGAAATAAAAGAATTAATAGAACATCTTAAAGTCCATAAAAAAGACTTCTCTTCTCGCAGAGGTTTATTAAGAAAAGTCGGTCAAAGGCGCCGATTATTAAAATTTTTAGAAAAAGACAATCCTAAAAGTTATGAAAGTTTGGTTAAGAGGCTAAAGTTGAAGAAAGTGGAGGAACCAGTGGAAGAACAATCACCAAAGAATGAGGCTGAAGAGGAAAAAGGCAAATAATAATTTTTTATTAAAACACAAATGCGTTTACTTTTGAATAATTTTTTTATTTTTAATGTCTAATTAAAATCCTATGAAACACCCAGATCAACGTGTCGGAGTATTTGTTGACGTCCAAAATATGTACCACTCAGCCAAGAACCTTTACGGTGCCAGGGTTAACTTTGACGAGGTTTTAAAAGAAGCAGTGGCCGGGCGAAGATTAATTCGCTCCGTGGCTTATGTAATTGAGTCAAAGTCAGAAGAAGAGCAAAAGTTTTTTGAAGCGCTTTCCAAACAAGGTTTTGAGTTAAAAATGAAAAATTTGCAGGTTTATGCCGGCGGCATTAAAAAGGGTGATTGGGATGTGGGGTTAGTAATTGACGCCATTAAAATGGCGCCTCTGCTTGACGTGATAGTCTTAGTTTCTGGCGACGGTGATTTCGTGCCAGCCATGGAATACTTGCAATACCATGGCAACCAAATTGAAGTTATAGCTTTTGGCGAAACCACCTCTAATAAATTAAAAGAAGTGGCAGATGAATTTATTGACTTAGCCTGGGACAAAAAAAGATTTTTGAGGAAAATTAAATAAGAAAGCGCCACATTAAAAACTTCACAAATAAAGAAAACGGGAAATTAAAAAATTAACTATTCTGGACCTAATATTTATAGGGTGAAGAATCTTGTTGAATAAATTTTGTCTGTTCTACAGGATTCTTCGCCCTGATTAAAATCAGGGCCTGGGATGAAATTAGGTATTTATGAAAAATTTATCTGAATTAGAAAAAAAATTAGCTATTAAATTTAACAATCAAGATCTGTTAAGGCAAGCATTAGTTCACCGTTCATATATTAACGAGCACCCCTCTTTTAAACTAAACCACAATGAGCGGTTAGAATTTTTAGGTGACGCTGTTTTAGAATTAGTAGTTACAGAATACCTGTATCACAATTATGACAATCCTGAAGGGGAGTTAACTAATTGGCGCGCCGCCTTGGTCAATGCCAAAATGTTAGCTCAAGTTGCTCGCCGTTTGAATATTGAAAAATATCTATACCTATCAAGAGGCGAGGCAAAAGACAAAAACCCAAAAGCCAGAAATTATATTTTGGCTAACACTATGGAAGCTTTAATCGGCGCCATTTACTTAGATAGCGGCTGGGAAATGGCTAAAGAGTTTATCACTAAAAACATTTTAACAGAACTGCCGAACATTTTAGAAAAGAAATTGTATATTGATGCTAAGTCAAGATTTCAAGAGCAAGCGCAAGACAAAGTTGGCATTACCCCTTCTTACCAAGTGCTCCACGAATCAGGCCCTGATCATGATAAAAAATTTATTGTTGGCGTATATTTAGAAGACGAGTTAGTAGCCCAAGGCAAAGGTTCTTCTAAACAAGAAGCGCAAATGATGGCAGCAGAAGAAGCATTAAAAGTCAAAGGGTGGTGAATATTTTAAAACACAAAAAACAAATAACAAAAAGCAAAAATAAAATAGAGAATAAAAGAGGACGAAAGAAAGGAGGAAATAATTATGAGTATTGCGGGAATAATTATATTAGGTGCGATTGCATTAACTATAATTATTTACGGCTGTTTATTCCTCTCCCTGTTTTTATATTTTCGATGGGGAGGCAAACAGAAGTTTTGTGTTAAAAAATAAACATAAATAAAAGGAGGCAAAATGTTAATTGTATCAATTCCTGTTTTGTTGCTTTTTATTGGGATTGTGATTTTTATCTCACTCAGAAAAATTAGTAATTTTAATCAAAATTCTAAGTAAAAATAAAAATGGAGGAAAAATGGAAAGAATTGCGTTTGAGAAATGTCCGTATTGCGGGAAAAAAGTCTCTGAAGAGACTTTAAATCCCAAAGAAAAAGTTGCAGGTATCTACATCAAAGGAATTCATAATCCGAACGGACAGATATGTGGCAAGCTGGTAATGTATTATATCGAGGATACCACATATTTTAACGCAGGTGCGGTCGTAGGGCTCAATTAAAATTTTCACAGCCGTCTGGTAATTTAGGACGGCTTTTTGTTTTCCTTGACCTCTTGACAGAAATAAAGTATAATGTCAAAGATACAAGATACGATTTCCAATTTCCAAAAAATTTCCAAACTACAATTTCCAAAATTTTAATTTGTAATTTGGAGCTTGGAACTTGGGATTTATTTGAAAATTGTATCTTGTATCTTGGAAATTTAAAAAGTATGCCTAAATCAACAAAAAAACAAAATCTAAAAAATAAAGAAAAAATCACCATTAAGGGCGCTCGGGTGCATAATTTAAAAAATATTGATGTAGAAATTCCAAAAAATAAATTTGTGGTAATCACTGGAATTTCCGGTTCTGGCAAATCAAGTTTAGCTTTTGATACTATTTATGCCGAAGGCCAGCGACGTTATGTAGAAAGTTTATCAACTTATGCCAAACACTTTTTAGACCTTCAAGACAAGCCAGATGTTGACCAAATTTCAGGACTATCCCCAGCCATTGCCATTGACCAAAGATCGATTTCGCACAATCCCCGCTCAACAGTGGCTACTGTTACTGAAATTTACGACTATTTACGACTTCTGTTTGCCCGAATTGGTCACCCGCATTGTCCTAATTGCGGCCAAGAAATTTTCAAACAAACCAAGGAGCAAATCATTGAGCGAATTATATCCTTAACCGCTGGCAAAAATGTTATGATTTTATCACCAGTGATTAAGGACAAAAAAGGTGAGCACAAAAAAATCCTGCAAGAAATCAGCAAGGCTGGTTTTACCGAAGTGCGGCTTGATGGAGCATTCTATCCTATTGAAGAAGCAATTGATATGGATATAGACCGAGACAAAAAACACACTTTGGATGTAGTAGTCAAAACCTTGACAATTCCCAAAATAAAAAAGATAAAAAAAGCAAGGGAGATAGAAAAGGACAGGAAAGAATTAGAATCTCAAAATGACGAGATGGCGAATTTTGTGAAGTCACTTGATGTGGCCTTGGATTTAGGTGATGGTTTAGTAATAATTTACGAAACAGACAATAACAAAGAGCACTTATTCTCGCAACACTTTTCTTGTCCAAAATGTGACATTGACCTACCGGAAATAGAACCGCGACTTTTCTCTTTTAACTCCCCGCACGGCGCTTGCCCTGAATGCGCTGGTTTAGGCACCAAACAAAAAATAGACCCTGATCTGGTAATTCCTAATAAAAAATTAACCATTGCTCAAGGCGCTATCCGGCCTTGGTCAAGAATCAATTCCGCAAATAACTCTCGCCTCATAAACGCTTTGGAAAAATCCGCAGAAAAAGCAAATTTTTCTCTCCATACCCCAATTAAAGATTTAACAAAAAAACAATTGGATATAGTATTATACGGTGATAACAATTTTGAAGGGGTAATCCCTGGGTTGATGAAAAAATACAAAGAAACAGAATCAGATTATATTAGAAATGAAATTGAAAAATATATGCGAGTTTTTCCTTGCCCTGAATGCGGGGGCAAAAGGTTAAACAAGGTAGCCTTATCTGTTACTTTGGCTGGTAAAAATATTGCTGAGATTTGCGAGATGACCATTGAAGAAGCAAGGAACTTCTTTTCCAGCTTGTCTTAACACACCTGGCGCGCTCAATGAACGAAGAAGGAATTAGAAATAAAGAAATAAAGTAATAATAAATAAAACACAGATTAACATAAATTGAACAGATTTTTACAGATTATTTTATCTGTGTCCATCTACGTGCTACTAAAACATATGCCAAGTACTTTATCATCGCGTGAAAAACAAGTCTCTTGCCAAATTATCAAAGAAATTTCTAAACGTTTAACCTCGCTATATGACGTCGGTTTGGGTTACTTAACTTTAGACCGAACTGCTTGCACATTGTCCGGTGGCGAAGAACAAAGAGTAAGGTTAGCCACCCAAATCGGCGCCAGTTTATCAGGAGTAATCTATGTCTTGGACGAACCTACGATTGGCCTGCATCAAAGAGATAATCAAAAATTAATTCAGACCCTAAAAAATTTACGTGATTTGGGTAATACTGTAATTGTGGTAGAGCATGATAAGCAAACTATGCTTTCAGCTGACTATTTAATTGACATTGGGCCTGGAGCTGGTAAATATGGCGGGGAAGTAGTGTCAAGCGGAACTCCGACTGAAGTAATGAAAGACAAAAAGTCTTTAACCGGACAATATCTGTCAGGCAAAAAGCCTGCTGAAACGCCGCAAGTAACTTCTTTACAATCAAGGCACAGAAAAGGGAGTGGCAAGTATTTAGTCATTAAAAAAGCAGCAGAATTTAATTTAAAAAATATTAATGTCAAAATTCCCTTAGGAAAATTTGTTTGCATTACTGGTGTTTCTGGATCTGGTAAATCAACTTTAATCACAGAAATTTTAGCCAAAGCACTGGCTCGCCATTTTTATCATACCAAAGACTTACCCGGCAAGCATAAAGAAATCTTAGGCCTTGAGCATATTGATAAAGTGATCACGATTGACCAATCGCCAATCGGGCGGACGCCTCGTTCTAACCCAGCCACCTACACCGGCGTTTTTTCTCCTATCAGGGAACTGTTTGCCCAAACACCAGAGGCAAGAATTAGAGGCTATCAAGCTGGTCATTTTTCATTTAATGTTAAAGGCGGAAGATGTGAAGCATGCCAAGGCGGCGGTTTGGTTAAAATTGAAATGCATTTTTTGCCAGATGTTTATGTTAAATGTGAAGAATGCCATGGTCAAAGATTTAAATCAGAAATCTTGGAAATTCATTATAAAAACAAAAATATTACTGATGTTTTAAATATGACAGTTGAAGAAGCTATGAATTTCTTCAGTCATATTCCAGCTGTTTTTGCTAAATTAAAAATTCTGCATGATGTGGGTCTTGGATATATTCAACTTGGCCAAAGCGCTACCACCCTGTCTGGTGGCGAAGCTCAACGTGTCAAGTTAGCAACTGAGTTATCTAAAAAGGCAACTGGCAAAACATTATATATTTTAGACGAACCCACCACTGGTTTGCACTTTGCTGATGTTGAAAGGTTGCTAAATGTTTTGCACAAATTAGTTGATAAGGGCAACACAGTTTTAGTTATAGAACACAATTTAGATGTAATTAAAAATGTGGATTGGATTATTGACCTTGGACCTGAAGGGGGTGACAAGGGCGGATACCTAGTGGCTCAAGGCACTCCAGAACAAGTGGCTAAAAGCAAGAAGAGTTATACAGGGCGATATTTGAAAGAAGTATTAAGGTAATGACGTTAAGTAATTCATAATAAATAACAAACAAAAAAGTTACATTTTAAAAAATTTATGTTAAAATTTAATATGTCCGCCCTCGTAGCTTAACGGATAAAGCACTGGTCTTCGGAACCAGTAATGTGGGTTCGATTCCTACCGAGGGCAAAGTATTCTGCGCC
>CAZDKR010000002.1:0-16661 GCA_964506375.1 uncultured Gammaproteobacteria bacterium | reverse complement strand
CAACCTGTTTATTCATCTGCACTAAGAATTTACGCCAAACAGCCCCAGATAGCAGTGTTTTTATTTTCATCTCACCCGACAGGTTCGCCCCCGCCCTACAAAGTGTGGCTGGGCTCCATATCAAATCATTTAACAATGTTACGAAACTATTCTTATTGCCTTATTAAAAATGTTACTGAAGTTGGCTTTAATTTCTTTTAATCTGTTCAACTTCTTTTTGATGTTGAAGTTTACAGTCAATAGTGGCAGAACTTATCTTTTTCAGCTTAGCAGCTACTTGGTCAGAAATCTCAAGCTCATCAAAATATCTAAGAATATCTACTTGACTAACACCATCTTGATCACTTAATAAAGGAGCTAAGCGTTGGTCGCAAGGATAATCAAAAATACGCCAGATTTCCACTAAAGCAGAAATAACTGGGCCATCATAGAGCTGAGAGCGGTGTTTCTTTTCAGTTCTGGGTTCAAGATTAGCAGTTGGTTTTAGCTTTTTAATCAGAATCTTTCTGTGTAAACCAGTTCTTTTTTCAGCTTCATCTAAAATCTTGCTTTTTTCCTTTTTCTTAGCCTGCCAGTAGTCATTTCTTAATGTTTTAAGGTATTGGTTTCTTGAATGCATATCCATCATAGGTGTAACTTGCTTTTTTGAGCTAATTATTGCTGTTAAAAGCTGTAATTTAGCCCAAAAACATTAATATTTTAACAAGTTACATCTTAATCCATTTCAGTAACATTTTAAATGATTTAACCAATACCTTTTTGGTAACATTTTAGAGCGTTTAATTCGGGGACTTGATTATTATTGATATTTATGCTAATATAAAAATAGTTTATGGAGAAGCGTAGAAAAATCCTACACTTTCTAGCAATATTTATAGTCATAGCGATTATATTTTCGCTAGTTTTGCCTTTGGAGATACTCGCTTATGTATCTGTACGTGGCTATTTTAGAAGTGACGGCACATACGTAAGACCACACGTAAGGAGTAACCCAAACGCTTTCAAATTTGATAATTATAGTTGGAGACCAAGTCAGGGTTTATATAACAAGAGCTATTATGCACCGACAAAAAATTATTCTAGCGACTGGTATACACCATCTTACATATCCGATCCAGATTATTATCTTGGCAAGAGTCTTTATGAAAGTGGGCGGAGTGGTTTTAGTTCATTTTCTATTCCAAGATCAACAACGCGCTCCTATTCACCTTTTTATTCCTCTGGTTATTATTCCGCTGGTGCTGGTGTGGGTAGTTTAGGTACCACTAAACATTCTATTCCCAAATTTCCCAGTATAAGTATTCCAGCCAACGCTCATCTTAATTACTCTGGTACAGGGTGGGTTTGTAATAAAGGTTATAGAAAGAATTATGTAACAAACAGCTGTGATAAGGTTATTGTTCCGCCAAACGCTTACCTTAATTATTCGGGAGATGGATGGTTGTGCAAAAAAGGTTACAAAAAAAATTACATAACCAATCAATGTGATAAAGTTATTGTTCCTCCAAACGCACATCTAAATTATTCCGGTGATGGTTGGATTTGTAATAAAGGGTATAAAAAGAACTACACAACAAATAGTTGTGATCCGGTTAATATTCCAGCAAACGCCCACTTAAATTACTATGGCGATGGGTGGGTATGCAACAAAGGATATAAGAAAAATTACATAACTAACCAGTGTGACAAAGTTATTATACCAGCTAACGCTCACCTTAATTATTATGGAGATGGTTGGGTGTGCAATAAAGGGTACAAGACCAAGCATGACAGCAATTTCAATAAAATAGGTTGCGAAAAGGTAGCTGTACCGGCCAATGCTCATCTAAATTATTATGGCAATGATTGGGTGTGTGATAAGGGTTACAAGACAAAATATGATCGTAACTTTAATAAGATTGGTTGCGAGAAAGTTATTGTTCCACTAAACGCCCATTTGAATTATTATGGCAATGATTGGGTATGTAACAAGGGATATAAAACTAAGTATGATAATTACTTTAATAAAATTGGCTGCGAAAAAATTCTCATTCCACCACATGCTCACTTAAATTATTTTGGGACAGACTGGGTGTGCGACAGTGGATACAAAACAAAATATGATAATAATTTTAATAGAGTCGGTTGTGAATTAGAATAAAAAATTTATGAAAAACTTATCGGTACGCGATTACATTTTTATAATATTTGCTATTTATTTTGCAGTTATTGCATTTTCTTTTTTATCTCTAAGCAAAGAATGGGTTAGTAATCAGGAGATTGACTTAAAAATAAAAAAAGAAGTGCATATAGCTAACTTAATAGGTCAATACAATGCAGATCTCGATAATTGTATTCAGAATGCGCAACTTACCAAGGATCTAACTGAAGAGGAATGTATAAAAATGATGAATGAATCTAATCTTGCCAAATTAATAATCTCTTGGGGTTACAAGGACGCCCTTGCCACTATTAAAGAGTCTGAAAAATAAAAATGGGCTTTCAGAAAAAGTACATTTGGATAATTATAATAGGTGCAGTAGTCGCCTTTTTTATTTTTTCACAAGATAGTGGAGAACCAAAAAACCCAGGGAGTAGTAGAAATTATTACGGGAGGATAAATAATGACACTATTTTAACTCGTGACGAAGCATTAGATTATTACTGGGACGAAATAAAAGAGTATGTAAGTGGCACCTATACAATAGAGACCTGTTCATTTGAAAGCGGCAATTGTTATAGCTTGGATGCGGATATTTACAATGGCTATATTGAAACCGTTTATTTTGATAATGGCGGTTATCTCCACTTTTATGCCGAAATAGACGAGAGTGGTTATGCATCAGATTTTGATGCAAATGGTAATAGTTGGGATTTTACGGTAGATATGGATTCTTATATTATTGACGATGCTATTTACGAATGGGCGGATGACAACGGATATACTATTGAATAATCAAGGTCCATAATGGGTGGGTCTCGTGAAGGTGAGATCTGCCAGCCCGCGCTCTGCGCGGACTGGCATCAGAATTCAGCATCAGGATTTTCTTTGAAAAAGGTTCGGATTTCGTCCAAAACACGGAGCCAATTTTTACTTATTATAACTTCCTCTTCCGTTTGCAGGCTGGCAATGAATTCTGGATTCTGAATAGTTTTGGCAACCTGTTTATTCATCTGCACTAAGAATTTACGCCAAACAGCCCCAGATAGCAGCGTTTCTATTAAAGCTGATGTTGGATAATGAGGAAAAGAATAATGCTTATGGAAAGTAAAATTAAAATTTATGAACAGGGGTTAGAGGAGTACCCTAAGCCAAATATAATTTTGGGAAATTTCCTGATGTTGCTATGGATTGCTTTAGGAACCTTGGCTTGTTGGATTTTTTTGCCAATTATTGCCTGGCTCTACCTTGCTTTTGCTATTTTGATGATTGGCTTTATTTTACGAAAGTTGCTTTGCACGAATTGTTATTATTACGACAAATGGTGCACTTTGGGTTGGGGCAAGTTTTCTGCTTTATTTTTCAAAAAAGGGAATACTGAAAAGTTTAGCGAGAATTTTGGTCAAAAACTTGCTCCTTTGACCTATGGAATCATTGGTTTGGTTCCAATTATCCTGATTGTTATTTCAACTGTGCAAAAATTTTCATTATTAAAAATGATTGTATTAATCTTTTTATTTTTAATCTCTTTTTATAGCGGGATAATTAGCAGAAGGAAAAATTGCTCTCAGTGCAAAATGAGATTAATTTGTAAAGGATGCGCGGCAAGGCCGCAATGAACAAAATAAACTTTAGCTGCACATTTTCTTGGGCTTTTTTAGACTTTTTTTGCTTTTGGGCATTAAAGACAGAAAAAACAAACCAGCATTTTCGCGAGTTTGTTTTTTTGTTCTTGACAAGATGTGGTTATGGGTATATAATCAAAACAGAGACTTTGGATAATTATGAATATTTATTCATAAGTAAGCCAATTTTAGCTAAAAGGTCGGTTAAATCATTAAATATTTATCCACGATCAATAGTATCGTGGATAAATAAAGACAAAATATATGCCCGGATTTGACGGAACTGGCCCTTTAGGTTTGGGTCCAGGCACTGGACGAGGACTTGGCCCTTGTTTTTCCTTGGGCTTGACAAGGCCGAGGAGCGGCGCGGCTTTCAGTCGTTGGCCCGGCAGAAGCTTCGGCCGCGGTTTGGGCTGGCGCCAGTGGTTTAGATTTGCTTATCGCCAGCCAACCAGATCAGAAGAGATCTCAGATATTAAATCATATATTCAGGATCTAAAAGCAGAATTGAAAGAGGCGGAAAAGTATTTAGAAGACCTAGAGGCCAAGAAATAAAAGAGGAGCGCGGAATTCCCGCCTTGACATCCTGTCAGGGCGGGATATGTTTTTTCTTATAAGTAATAAATTTTAACAATTTTAATAACTTTGCTAAAATTATATTGTATGCCAAGATTTTACGAAGGATTAGGTTTGACCCGTGGATAATTTATTTTAAACCCCAAGGAGCGCTTATGAAGTATTTGGAAGTAGTTGAATTGACTTATGAAGAAGCAGGAGCTTTAAGGTTAAAGAACATAAAAATTGGATTAGGTTGAGTGCATTAAATTAAGTCAATAAAAACCTTGCAAAGCACTTTTTAAAGAATTTTGTTATCAACTTATAAAAAATAGCTGACGCTTTGATTAATGCCAAGGCAATCAGCATAATAAAAACATAACATCTTGTTCCTTAAATGGCAAGGCAAAGAGAGTTTTGAATAAAGTCTATGACCAGAAAGTGGTAGTTAAAAAAGATAGGGATTTAATGAAGTTTTTTATATCTGGTGATTTTTATGGTATACTGATTACAAAGGTCGTCAATTGTTAAGAAAAAATAAAAATTATGCTTTCACAAATACCCATTAATCTTGAAGAAATAAAAAAAGAAGATTTGGATAAAGAGATATTGCGAGTCGGAATGATAGCTGAGTTGGACGCCGTAAGTTTTTATGAGCAATTAGCAGCAATGACCAAGAATGATGCCATTAAGAAAATCCTTTTAGATATAGCCAAAGAAGAAAAAACCCATATTGGAGAATTTCAGTCACTATTATTAAAAGAAGATAGAGAACAAGCAGAAGAGTTGGAGGCAGGCAAAAGGGAAGTGGAGGAATTGACACAATAAGGAAAATTGGATCAGTGTTTAAAAGTCAGGTATTGGCGTTAATTTTAAGAATCCAGGACATAAAATAATATAAAACGCATAGAGTGTTTGTCTATCTTTTTGTTATGATATGAATTTAATGTTGCTTTTAGCTATAATTTTTCTTTTTACTTTTTTCTTTGGAATTTTATTAGAGAGAATTAAAATCCCTTGGATTTTTGCTGCCTTGATTTTGGGTTTAATTTTTGCCTTCAAAAATCCTTACCAAAATTTAACTTCTTCTGAAACTTTTAACTTTTTATCTTGGCTAGGGATGTTTTTTCTTCTATTTTGGATTGGTTTTGAATTAGATTTGGGAAAAATAAAAAAGACAGGCAAGTTTATTCTTAAATCAACCTTTTTCATTATTTTATTTGAAGCTTTTTTTGGCAGTTTATTAGTTCATTTTATTTTTGGCTATGCCTGGTTTATTTCAATCTTAGTTGCTTTGTCCTTTGCCACTGTTGGTGAGGGGGTTTTGATCCCTGTTTTAGATGAGTTTAAGTTGACTAAAACGAAGTTAGGCCAAACCATTTTAGGTATCGGGGTTTTGGACGACATAATTGAAATTTTTGTAATTATTTTAGCAGTAGCCTCAGTTCCGGTTTTGGTTTCAAGCCAGAATTTAAATTTTAAAGAGGTAATTATTCCCTTGCTTCTTTTCTTTGCCTTGTTTTTGCTTGCTTTAGGGGTAATTTCTTTTGAAAGAAGAGTTTCACATTTGAAAATAAGAGGAGTGGAGATTGGCTTGCCTTTGATTTTAGCTACCTTCTTTTTATTGGCGGGCTTTGGCAGCTTTGCTCATGCCTCAGCCTTGGGCGCCCTTTTGGCAGGCATTGCTACAAAAAGATCATTGCCGGAAAAAAGGATTTTGATTTTAGAGCCAAAAATAAGGGCTTTAACCTATGGTTTTTTGGGCCCAATTTTCTTTTTTTGGGTAGGAAAAGATACTGAAGTAAGATATTTAATTTCTTCACCAGGGCTAATATTTTTAGTGTTTTTTATAATTTTTGGCGCAAAGATATTGGCTAGCTTTTTAGTAGCCAAAGGAGAATTAGGGAAAAAACCTTCAATTTTTATGGGCATTGCTCTCGGAGTGAGATTTTCAACTTCCCTGGTAATTATTAAGTTCCTTTTTGAGAATTCTTTAATCGGCAATCATCTTTATTCAATTTTAATTGGTATTACCGTCGCTTCTGTTATTATTCCTTTTTTACTTTCTTTTTTAAAGCAAAGATGGGAAACAAGTTTGAAACCCCATTTGTCCAGCACTTTTTAAAGGTTTCTATTTTAGTTTTTCTTTTTCAAACATTAAATTTTTATTTATTTGAGAATAAAATTATTTGTTTTTAAGCAATCCGTGTTTAACGCCTGATAATACAAATGAACATAGGCATGTGAAAAATCTGGTTAAGGATAGTGTGGATATGGCATTCGCAGATAAATTAGCGCTTTTAAGTTAGCGGATTGCGAGCTATTTTGTTAAATTTTTGTTAAATTATTTTGTCGTCTAAAAATCAGCGGATCAGACCAAATTAGACGACAAATTTTTTTTAAATATTTACTCTTATTTATTAAGACTTTTGCGTTTGGTTTTTATGTTATTTTGACTATTATTGTTATCCTGTCCTGCGCGGCTGCGGTATTGGTATGACAAACAGAAGCCTTGCCTGCCTGCTATCACAGGATTCGGCGTGGCAAAGAAAAGCAAACCAAAGGCAGAAATCCTGTTATTATTAATTTTTGCTGTTGCGCAAGTGCACCGTAACATTAAAATTTTTATTAAAGGTCAAGTTCTGTGCCTGGCTAAGGCACTGGATTTGTTATTTGCATTCCCCCCAATTTTTGCCTATGCCAATTTCTACTTCAATGGGAGCTTTTAGTTTATAAACAGAAGTCATTTCTCGCTCAATTATTTTTTTAGCATGCGGGATTAAGTCTTTTTTGATTTCAAACACCAATTCATCATGGACCTGCAGCAACATTTTAACTTCGTCTTTGGCAAATTCTTTTTTAATTTTTTTATCAAGGTTAATCATAGCTAATTTTATTAAGTCGGCTGAGGATCCCTGAACTGGATGGTTAATTGCCATTCTCTCGGCCTGAGATCTGAGTTGTTGGTGCTGGGCGTTGATTTCTGGCAAATATCTTCGGCGGCCAAATAATGTTTCTACATACCCCATTTCTCTGGTTAGGGCAATAGTATTTTCAATGTATTCCTTGATGCCAGAATGAATATCAAAGTATTTATTAATAAAATCACATGCTTCTTCATAACTGATGCCGGTTCCTTGAGATAAACCATGGGGTCCCAGGCCGTAGATAATGCCAAAGTTAACTGCCTTGGCATGGCGACGCATTTCTTCGGTGACTTTTTCAGGAGGCACTTCAAAAATTTCAGCTGCTGTTCTTCTGTGAATGTCTTCCCCTTTTCTAAAAGCAGCTAACATTTTTTCATCATTGGCCAAAGACGCCACAATGCGTAATTCTATTTGCGAATAATCAGCTGACAAAATTTCATAACCCTTTTCTGCGATAAAAGCCTGCCGTATTTTTTTGCCAAGTTGAGTGCGGATAGGGATATTTTGCAAATTAGGACCAGAAGAAGATAATCTGCCAGTGGCAGTGACTGTTTGGTTAAACGAAGTGTGCACCCTGCTGTTTTCATCAACCAATTTAGGCAGGGGATCAAGATAGGTGTTTTTTAATTTGGACAGCTCTCTGTGTTCAATAATTAAGTCAATAATTTTATGCCGGCCTTTTAGTTTTTCTAATTCCCCTGCTGCGGTTGAAACACCAGTTTTAGTTTTGCCCAGACCAGCTGAAGAAATTTTTAGCTTATTAAATAAAACTTCTTTTAATTGAAGCGGGGAGGCAACATTAAATTTTGTCTTGGCTATTTTAAATATTTTTGATTCTAAATCCTTAATTTTTAATTCTAACTCGCGGCTCATTTTATTTAAAAATTTAACATCAAGCTTGATGCCGGTTTTTTCCATTCCAGCCAAAACTGGAATTAGGGGCATTTCAATTTTTTCCAAAACACCTTCAATCAAGATGTCGTCCAGTTTTTCTGAAAGCTTGTGGTAAAGCTGCCAAGTGATATCAGCATCTTCGCAAGCATAATTAGCCACTTTGGTTGTGTCAACTTGCGATAGATTAATCTGGTTTTTTTTGCTGGTGCCAGCCAAATCAGTAATTGGCTGCATTTTATAACCCAGCTCAGTAAATGCCAGGGCGTCTAAATTGTGCTGTCGGGTGCCGGGATTTAAAAGATATGAAGCAATCATTGTATCAAAAGCCAGGCCTTGCAATTTAATTCCAATTTTATCCAGAACTTCTAAATCAAATTTAATGTTGTGACCGATTTTTTTAATTTTTTCATTTTCTAAAATTGGTTTCAGTTTGTTAGTAACCAGCAACCCGTAACCAGTAACCAGTGGTTTTTTATTTGTTTTATTTGTTGCTTGTTGTTTGCTGCTTGTTGTCTGTTGTATTGGCACATAATAGGCTTCACCCTTCTGCCATGAAAAACTCATTCCAATTAAATTATCCTTAAACGGATTTAAGCCATCGGTTTCAGTGTCAAATGCAAATTCTTCTTGCTTTTTTAACTTTTTTAAGAATTTGTTAAAAGTTTTTTCGTTATTGACTAAATAATAACCTTTTTCTAATCTTATTTCTTGTTCCTTACTTTCTGTCTCTTGCCCCTTGCTTCTTGTTATTTGTTCAAAAAGCGTCCCTTGTCTTTCGTACATCACCTTTTCTACCTGCGGAATTTTTGAAATCAGAGAAGTAAAATTCCAAGCTTGAAATAGCTTAACCACTTGTTGAGTGTCAAAAGGTTGAACCTGGCAATCTTTTAAATCAAAATCAATCTTAACATCCCGCACAATAGTAGCTAATTTTTTAGACAAAAACGCCTGTTCTTTGTTTTCTTCTAATTTTTTAATTAAACTTTCTTTCAAGATATATTTTGCTATTATTTTTTTATTTTCTTGTTCGTTTTTTAGGCGAGCGTATTTTTTTATTTCTTCATAAATTTTTTCTATTGAACCAAATTCTTGAATTAATGCCATAGCTGTTTTTTCGCCGATGCCTTTGACCCCTGGAATATTGTCAGATGGATCCCCCCTAAGCGCTTTATAATCAGCCAATTTTTCTGGTCCAAAACCAAACCTTTCCTTAACAGCTTTTTCATCATAAACTACAGTTTCAGAAATGCCGCGTTTTAAGGTATAGACTTCAGTATTATTGTCAACCAACTGCAGGATATCCAAATCTCCGCTTACGACCACGTTCTTCAGTTCGCGCAAGTCCGCACTTTTGTTTGCATAAGTCTGCGCGGCGCGTGTCAGCGTGCCGATTATGTCATCGGCCTCATAGCCTTTTTTCTCATAAATTGGAATCCTAAATGCTTCTAATAATTGCTTGACTAATTCTATTTGTTCGTATAATTCAGAAGGTTGTTTTGCTCGCTGGGCTTTATATGCTTCATATTCTTTTTTACGAAACGTGTCTTTGTCAACGTCAAAACAGCAAGCAATATAATCAGGTTTAAAATCTCTTAATGTTTTTAATAAAATGGTAGTAAATCCATAAACTGCATTGACCAATTGCCCGTCTTTGGTTGTTAAAGGCGGTAGAGCGTGGAAAGCTCTATGAATTAGGGAATTGGCGTCTATGATTATAAATTTCTTTTTGGTCATTTTTTAACAGTGTTACCTTGGCCTGTGCCCGCAGGGAAAGGGTTTGCTAACAGCTAACTTGTCTTTTTGTTATTTTACCATTTTAAGATTAAAATTAAAAATCCCGAAGACGGACAAAGAAAATAGACAAAAAGCAGCAATTCCTTCTTTATCCGCAGGCGAGTATTTAAAAACCAAGGCCATCAAAAGACCCTGGTTTTGCCCCCAGCCAAAGGCGGGAACCAAAATTCATAATTTCTTATTCGTTTTTCTCTTTATTTGTTTCTTCACCTATACTTTTTTGCTCAACTTTTTCAGTTGTTTCAGTAATTGACTTTGATTCTTTTTTGCTAAACAAAATTGCTGCAATACCAGCAAACAAAATCATAATTCCTAACCCAACCCAGATATCCCATTCTGAATAAAAATCACCATATGATTCCCCTTTGGGTTTAACAAATAACGGCACAGTGATGACCAAATCCAAGATTGTGCTCACAATAACCCAAACAGTACCGACCAGAAGACCCTGCCCAAAATTAGCAGGGTACTTTTTAAAGTATGAGTTGCCAAAAATCAAAATTAAAATTGCCACTCCTATTAAATTCAATACCTTTTGCAGAGTTAGCTTGTCAGCCAGAGCCGGAATAAATATAATAATAGAGATGACGATGAAAATAAAAATCCAGATTAGAACGCCGTAAAGAGCAGCTTTTTTTAGATTCATATTTGTGCTTGAATAGAACCGCGCGCTTGCCTGTCGAACGGGCAGGGACAAAAGCGCGGAAATGTGGAAGTAAATGGCTTTATTTCCGAATGTGGATAATTTTAAATGACCTTTGAATTTATTATAACATATTAATTTTGATTTGTGTTAATAGTTTGATATAATATATACAAAACAGAAACAGGCTTGATAACCAGGTTCTGGATATAAAATCAGGAAAGCGCTTAAACGCCCCTACCTTTTTGGGGTCACGTAGCCAAGTGGCTAAGGCGTCGGTCTGCAAAACCGATATTCGCGGGTTCGATTCCCGCCGTGACCTTAGAAAGGTGGGGGTAAACATTTCAGAGCTTTTTAGAACCTTGTTGCGCTGGCACAGGATGCCACATTCTGGTTTTAATTTTGAGCACTTAGGAGTCGCGGGGATCAGTGGCCGTTTATCTTAGTTTGAAAGACTGCGTTATTACTGAAGTAATAAAATAACTCCCTAGTATTATGTTAGGGAGCCAGTTATAAAATCTTTTAAAAAAAGCAAGCGTTTTGTTAAATTAAAAACCCTATGATTTTATTAGGGTTTTTTATTTTTGATCATTGATTAACTGACCACTGATCACTCTTGTATTTTCACGGGATCCCTTGCTTCCTGACAAGCGAAGCGTTGCCGGGGGCTCGGGACAAGCTTTTGCAATTAATAAATCTCAACTTTTAAATACTTTACCCCAAACTGTTTAGCTTGCTCGCGGGTAGGCATCCAGATATCCATTCGGTAATAATATTTTTTATTCATTCTATCGTCAACAGTAAAAATTTTATTACCAAAATAATCTGGAAATTTGACTTTGGTGCCAAAAGGCAAAAAGTTAGTAGCTACCAATCCATCATAAACTCTTTTACCATTGGCAGTAATAAAAGGCGTGTCATCTGTTTGGTCAACTGTGGAAGAATAAGCTGTAACTGTTACCCATCTAACCATTTTGGGCTTTTTGTTTTTTGCCATTGGCAGGGTGTTAATTTTTGGCTGTTCGCTTGTTGATTTAACTGCCTCAAGTTTTAGCAATACCGGGCCCAGTTCCACTGAACCTTCAATTTCTTTTGCTTCTGAATAATGGGGAAAAGAAAATTCAAGCACTAACACCAAAGTGCTTATTAAAAGTATTTTTTCTATAATTTTGTAGTATTTTTTTCGGAGCATTATATTTTCCTCTGTATTTAAAAATTTAAAACAGAGTCATTTGCCAGTTGTTTTTTAAACTCTCGCATATTAAATTTCCGTGTAATTCCGCTTTAAATCTTTAAATCACAGGAATTGCATAGAATTAGCAGAAATCACATAGAATTAATACGAAATATGACAAAGGGCAAATAATTTATGGTATTAAAAAATCCCTACCTTTTACGGTTCGGGATCTTTACATTTTTATTATAGCGCATCTTTATAAAAAAGTCAAGGCGAGTCAATGTCAACTAAATCTGCGTTCATATTAGCGCAAATCGGTATGATAAATTTATTGCACAGGTTAATACTAAACAAGAACACAAATTAACGCAAATGAATAATGCGTTTTATAATACCAACATCGCATCTCCAAAAGAATAAAATCTATAATTTTTCTTAATAGCTTCTTTATAAACTTCTAAAATTTTTTGTGTGCCATAATTTTTATTTGGAGAGTTTGCAAAATTTTTTTCCTGATCAACAAATGCGGCAACTAACATTAGCAAAGTAGATTTAGGTAAATGAAAATTAGTAATTATGCCATCAACAAATTTAAATTTATAACCCGGGTAGATAAACAGATTTATCCAACCGTTCAGTGGTTTTAACTTGCCATTGGCATCACTTGCGGTTTCTAAAACCCTAACGCTTGTGGTTCCAACTGCGATTACCCTTTTGCCTTGCTCTTTGGCTTTATTTAATCGCTGGCAAGTTTGTTTATCCAGACTGGCAAACTCAGCATGTATATGATGGTCTTCAATTTCCTTTGTTTTAACAGGCGCAAAAGTGCCTAAACCAACGTGTAAGGTTATAAATTCCTGTTGAACACCAAATTTGTTCAGTTCCTTTAATAATTTTTTAGTAAAATGCAGACCAGCTGTAGGCGCTGCCACTGAACCTGTATATCTCGCGTAAATAGTTTGATATTTATCTAACCTAGATTTCTTTTTAATATATGGCGGTGTTGGAGTTTGTCCATGTTGATTTAAAAATTTTTCAAGTTCTTTACCAGCCAGATTAAACCTCACAATCCATCTTCCGCCTTTTAACTTATTCAAAACTTTGCATTTTATCTGGTTGTGTTTTTCAGGTAAAAAACTAGAAGCCTGCCCGCCGTAGTCCAATAAGACTGGAGGTCCCTGGTGGTCAGAAGGGCGGAGGCGGGCAGGCGATAATTCTAAATTTTCTTTTATTCTTCTACCTCCGAGCAGACACTCCCACTTACCCTGACCCAAGTCCTTTAATAAAAGAATTTCTACTTTGCCACCCGTGTTTTTCTTTAAAATCAATCGGGCAGGAAAAACTTTGGTATTATTAAAAACCAGGACATCATTTGGTTGTAAATATTTTTTTAAATTAAAAAATTTGTCGTGGATTATTTTTTCTGTTTTTCTTTCATAAACTAAAAGCCTCGAGTGGTCTCGAGGAGTAGCAGGGGATTGAGCAATTAGCTCTTTGGGCAGGTGATAATTAAATAGTTTGGTTTTCATGCGCTTATCAAATCTTATCAAATACTGGAATTCGTTATTAGAAAATTAGAAATTAGTTATGGAAATTGGAGATTAAGAGCCGGGGATTTGTTATTTTGACTAATTTCCAATTTTTAATTTTTATTATCAATTTCCATTTTCCAACAACTATTTTTTTTATGCCCCTTTTATTATTCCTTGTTTTGCCAAAACCCTTTTCTTCCAATTGACCAGAGTCATAATTTTTCTAGTCACTTCATAAGGATTTGGGATTTGTTTAAAGATAAAACGCGGCATTGGGCCAGCAGTTTGGATATGCACATTACCATAATGCAAAAAAGTGGGTAAAATACCTTTAACTTCAGCTGTGACATCTTGAATGCGGTAAAGGCGCTGAGTTGATATTTGGCGAGAAAACAATCCTTTTTGTTCAATATTAACAATCCGTTTTGAGGTTATTACCCAAACATCTAAGTAATAATCAAGCCAAGAGCGAAAGAAAAAGGTTAAGACAAAAATGTAATATAAGCTCAAAGATAAATTTAGAATTATAAGCGCCGTTTCAGAGTCTAATAAATTAGAATAGTTAATGATTATATATCTAAAAAACAAAGGCAGTAGTGATAACATGCCATATGAAAAAACAATTTTAAATAAAATCCACCAGTGTCTCCTTAAGACCATGATAATTTTTTCGTCTGGTTCTTGGCCTGGAAATAAAGTTTGGTAAGGCATAAGATATTTTGAGTTATCCAACGGCCTTAGCTATTGGATTAGAAGGAAGGTGAACTGCGTCATTTTGGCTATTCAAGTAATTGGTGGGGGATAAATATAATTTTTATCCCCATTATTAAAGCAGTAGGTTAGCTATAAAATCCAAAAGTAACGACTTCGCTCCAATCCACCTTGTTAATAAATCTATAAGACATAAATAAAATAAATGCCAAGAGGCTGATGTATAAAAATATCATAAAAAAGTTAGTAAAACTATTCATGCCAAACCGCCAAGCATGGTAAAGGTTGAAGAAAGTGAAAATTAGAAATATAAAAACAGCGACTGAGTAAATTATTAAAAAAATGATAATTGGGAATTCCATAAAATGGTAATTAGAAATAGAAATTAGTAATCAGGGTTGTTACAATTTTTATCAAAAATAAAATTGTGACTTAAACCCAGTTATTAGTTATGTCAAATTAATTTATCCTGATAATTTTTTACATCATAACCTAAGTGTTGATAGCCTAACTTTGTGACCACTCTGCCTCGTGGCGTCCGAGCCAAAAAGCCTAGTTGCATTAAAAATGGCTCATAAATTTCTTCAATGGTAGCTACTTCTTCTGAAGTGGCAGCTGAAAGGGTATTGAGCCCTACCGGGCCGCCGTTAAATTTTTCAATAATGGTTTTTAAAATTCTCCTGTCAATTTCATCTAAACCAAATTCATCAACTTCTAGCATTTCTAGGGCTTGGAAACAGATCTCTGTATTAATGACGCCATCGCCCTTTACTTGAGCATAATCCCTAACCCTTTTTAAAAGGCGGTTAGCCACTCGGGGAGTCTTCCTGCTTCGTTTAGCAATTTCTTGAGCCGCTTTATCTTCAATACTGCAATTTAATATTCGCGAAGAACGGTCAATGATTTTTTTTATATCACTATCAAGATAATAATCAATCCGGTAAGTTGAACCAAAGCGGTCCCTGAGCGGCGAAGAAATCAGGCTTAGTCTTGTTGTGGCTCCAATAAGGGTAAACTTGGGCAAGTCTAATCTTAGAGTACGTGCGGATGGGCCTTTGCCGATTATGATGTCCAGGGCGTAATCCTCCATAGCAGGATATAAAACTTCCTCAATTGTTTTATTAAGGCGATGAATCTCATCAATAAACAGGACATCACCATCTTCTAAGTTTGTTAAAATGGCTGCCAAATCACCAGCTCGTTCAATTGCCGGGCCTGAAGTTACTCTAATGTTGCTGTTTATTTCTCGGGCAATTATGTGGGCCAAAGTTGTTTTTCCCAGCCCTGGTGCGCCGTAAAGTAAGATGTGCTCCATTGCCTCGCCTCTTTGTTTAGCGGCCTGGATAAAAATTTTTAAATTTTCTTTTATTTTTTTCTGCCCAATAAATTCATCTAAAACTTTAGGCCGTAAGGTTGTGTCCAATTTTTTATCTTCATCTTGTTCTTTGGCTGAAATGATTCGTTCTTCAGACATATTTGTTTAAAATTTCGTTTTTAATTAAACTTTGACGTTTGGGTTAATGCTTTTATTTTTTTATTAAGATTGTCTATTGTTGATTTTAAGCATTAACAAAACAAGCTTCATACTTCTTTCTTATTTAAATTATAATTTTTATTAATCTTTAAGTCAAATTCAATTCAATTTAATTTTTTCTGTCCTTTATGTTAAAATTATAATTAATAATTTATGTTAATTAAAGTTAAAGTTATTCCCAAATCCAGTCAAAATATAGTTGTCCAAGAAGGCAATATTTTTAAAGTAAAAATTACAGATGCGCCAGAGAAGGGAAAAGCTAATAAAAAAGTGATAAAGCTTTTGGCAAATGAATTTGGTGTAGCCAAGTCACAAGTAGAGATTGTTCGTGGTTTGACAAAGAGGGAGAAAGTGGTTAAAATAAGCTTTGAAGGCAGTATAGTAAAATAGTAATAGGGTAAAAATGCTTTATTGATAGAGCGTCATTTATACTTTATAAGCGGGTGTCGTATAACGGTTATTATACTACCTTGCCAAGGTAGAGATGGCGGTTCAACTCCGCTCACCCGCTCCATTTTTTATTAAAATATTAAAACGTTAGAACATTAAAATACCTTTTAATAATGCAGATTTTTGCTTTGATATTTTAACATTTTTATGTTTTTAGTTTTATATAATATCCGCTCTCGTTTTAATGTGGGCGCTGTTTTTAGAACAGCTGATGCAGCAGGAGTAAAAAAGATTTTTCTGTGCGGCATTACGCCAGCACCGCCTCATCCTAAAATTAATAAAGTGGCTTTAGGAGCAGAAAAATATATACCTTTTGAATATCATAAACAAACGGTTAGGTTGTTAAAAAAGCTAAAAAGCCAGGGTTTGCAACTCGCGGCCTTGGAGCAATCAAAGAAAAGCGTTCCTTATTATGACTTTAGGCCAAAAAATGAGACAGTTTTAATATTGGGCAATGAAGTTAAAGGTCTGCCTTATAAAATTTTAAATTTAGCTGATAAAATTATTGAAATTCCTATGCATGGCAGAAAGGAGTCGTTGAACGTGGCTGTGGCAGCAGGAATTGTTTTGTTTGAGTTCGCCAAAAATAAATAGTGCCCAGGTGGTGAAATTGGTATACACGCAAGACTTAAAATCTTGTGGTCGCAAGACCGTGCGGGTTCGAGTCCCGCCCTGGGCA
>CAZDKR010000001.1:34198-43069 GCA_964506375.1 uncultured Gammaproteobacteria bacterium | reverse complement strand
CAATTAACAAAACACAAGAACATTCGTGTTGGCTCTATGTTGTGCTTGGAGCCCTGTGTTCACACCAGCAACTTAAGATTTTCTTAAATTCCTAAATTATAATTTCTAATTTCTAATAAATGTCTAATGATTTAATGACTTAATGTCTAATTGCGCACTCTTTCTGGGTATCTCTTGTTGTTATCTGCGAAATCTTGCGCCTCTCGCAGATAAACGCGGATAGCAAGGCAGATTAACGCAGAGATTTGAATTATTGAAATTCTGATATGAAAATATATTAGACATTTAGAATTAGACATTGGGAATTTATTAGAAATTAGAAATTAGAAAATTAGAAATTAAAATCAAGTGCTTTCATGTTTTTTTGCTTTTTTGTTTTTTTGTTTTTAATTTTTGATATTTGATTTTTGATTTTTAATTATGTAGTGGGATCCCTTCCCCGACATCCCCCGAGATTGCGGCGGGGTTGTCGGGGTCGGGATAAACTAGAAAAATTAAAAAACTACTCCTCATAATACTTGTGATCCTTAATCTCGTCCGGGCGATATTCTTGATCTGAATCATCTTCGCTGTGCGGATATTTATAATCCTTACCATAACCTAAATCTTTCATTAATTTAGTTGGGGCATTGCGGAGATGCAAAGGCACTGGTAAATTTAAAGTATTTTTAACATCTTCTTTAGCTTTTAATAGCGCTTGATAAGAAGCATTTGATTTGGGCGCTTTGGCTAAATAAATCACGCCTTGGGCTAAATTTAACTCGCATTCTGGCAAGCCAATTCTTTCCACTGCGTCAAAAACCGCATTCGCCACCACAAGTGCCATTGGGTCAGCATTGCCAATATCTTCTGAAGCTAAAATAACCATACGCCGAGCAATAAACTTTGGATCTTCGCCAGCTTTAAGCATTCTGGCTAACCAATAAAGCCCGGCATCAACATCTGAACCGCGAAGTGACTTAATAAAAGCTGAAATAACATTATAATGCTCATCTCCGGCTTTGTCATACTGCAAAGCCTTGTGCTGCAAAGCCTCCTCTATCATTTTTTTCGTCACTATTCTTTGACCAGCTTTATCTCTATCAGAACTATCAGTGTTTATCTGTGATTCATCAGCGTGTTTCACTGCGATTTCCAAGGCATTCAAGACAATTCGGGCATCGCCATTGCTTGCCTTAATCAACAAGTCTTCAGCCCCGGATTCTAATTTAGCCTTATATTTTCCTAAACCACTTTGTTCATCTTTAAGAGCGCGCCTGATTATTGCTTTTAAATTAAGCGGCGACAAGGGTTTTAAAATATAAACCCGGGACCTGGACAATAAAGGGGCAATCACCTCAAACGAAGGATTTTCTGTAGTAGCGCCAATTAAAGTAATTATTCCCTTTTCCACATACGGCAAAAGACCGTCTTGCTGCGCCTTGTTCCAACGGTGAATCTCATCCACAAAAAGAATGGTTCTTTTATTATTAAACTTGCGCAATTCTTGAGCATTTTTAACAATGCCACGCAAGTCACTCACGCCAGAGGTGACAGCTGAAATCTGGACAAATTCTGAATTGGTCATTTGAGCAATAATTATAGCTAATGTGGTTTTGCCAGAACCAGGTGGTCCCCAAAAAATCATTGAGTGCAATTCGTCCTTTTCAATGGCTTTCCTAAGCAAAGTACCAGGGCCAATAATATCTTCTTGGCCAACAAAATCATTTAATGTCCTTGGCCGCATGCGGTCAGCTAAGGGCGCGCTAGATTCAATATTCTTTTTTAAATTGTCATCAAATAAATCAGGCATAAATTTCACAAAAACAATAAAACAAAAAACACTTTATTAACGCCGTTATTAATGTTATCCCAAACACTTGGATCGGCAGGAGCAATTAAAGTGCTTTTTTATTTCTGTGTTTTTTTGTTTTTGCGCCTTTGTGCTTGTCCTTGTGCCTTAATGGTGAAAATACAAGAAAATTAAACCGCAACATTAAGGTCCTTGTATTTTTGTTTCTAATGCTTTGCGGCCTTTGCTTCTACCTGCAACCACATTCACGGTTTTCCTCACGCCCACAGCAATGGTAACACAATTTTGAATCGCAAGAATGCCTGATCTCATCCGTTAGCGGCTACCGCATTTGATACATTTGTCTATGCGCTCAAATCAACTTTTTAAATTCTATTTAAAATAAAAACTAAATTTAAAACAAGTAAAGGTTTCACATCCTTATCTCTTTTAAAATCTCTTCTAAACTTTGCTTAGGCGGATTATGGATAATTGTATGAACAGAACCACCGCCATCATCTTGCCAACGGGGCAGAATATGGATATGCAAATGATCCACGGCTTGACCAGCTACCTTTCTCATATTAATCCCAATGTTAAATCCATCCGGGTTTAGTTTATCTTTGATGTTCTGGGTTATCTTCTTAACTGCCAAGAACAACTCTGCTACCAAATCATCAGGCAAATCCAACAAGGTCTCAGCATGAAATTTTGGGATAACAACTGTATGGCCTTTAGTAATAGGATTGATATCCAAAAAGGCCAGGGTGTTCCCGTCTTCATAAACTTTATGGCAAGGAATTTCGCCTTTGACGATTTTGCAAAAAAGACAATCCATAAAAAATTAAAATGAAATACCAAAAATTAAAAATAAATATTAAAAACTTAAAAGCTTGCAAACTTATGAACTAACGAACCGAAGAACAAAAGATAAATTGTTCATGAGTTTATTAGTTTATCAGTTTATTAATTAATTTTTACATTTTTGGTTTTTTATTTTTGGTATTTTATTTTGTACAACTTCCCTCCTCCCTTAATCAACACTTCATCCTCTAACTCCAAATTATGCGGATTAAATTTTACTTTATTTAAATACCCGCGACTCACCTTTTCGCTGTGGTGAAAATAATAAACATTTTTGTAAAAAATTATTTTCTGGATTTCCGGCCACTCAACTCCACCCTGAGGCACAATTAAATGTTTTCTCTCTGGAAACAAGATTTTATCTGTACCAATATCTGTTAAAATTATATCACCTTTGCCAATATATTGAAATAGGTCCTGGGCCTGAGTTTGGTATTTGATTAATTGACGCTTAATAGCAGTTAATGACTCTGGGCCTTGGAACAAAACTTGATATGCAGAAAATATTAAAAAACAACCAGTAACCAATAACCAGTAACCAGTAAAAATAATTCTGTTTTTACGTTTTAAATATTGACTGAGCTTAACTAACAAAAACGCAATTAAGGGTATATTAAAAACAAACAGGGGCAAAAAATATCGCACATAAGATGAACCCAAGCTGATTAAATCTGGATCAAGAGCATCATAGAAAAACCAGGAACCATAATAAATTAACAAATAACAATTAACAATTAACAAAACAATTAAACACAATTTCCGTTCTTTGGTTTTATTCTTTTGCTTTAAAAAGACCAGTAATCCCACAAACCACAGTATTAACCAAGGCCAAAAAAGTTTTAAAATATAATTATAAAAAGCATAAGTTGCTATGTTTTCCAAATCAAAACCAAAAGGCAGAATCAAAGCCCGAAGAAAGCTAATTGAACCAACCTGTCCTGATTCTAAATTAGTACTTACAGTTGTCAAAGGATAACCAGTGGAAAAATAATTATCATATAAAATTTTGTTGTGATACATAATTGGCACAAAACACGAAATAAAAATTGCCAAACTGACTAATAAATACGGCCATAAACTTTTTAAATTTTTTCTATAAAAAATTAATATCGCCAAAACCGCTAAAAATACCCAAACAATTTCAGAAGTTCTGGTTATTAATGCTAAGCCAAAAAATAATCCAGTTAATACTGACAAAACAAGCAAACCTTTTCGCGTTTTTCCGCGTAGTATCCCGTGTTCTTCCGCGTTATAATCATTTCCGCGCATCAACCTTAATAGAAAATATAAACTTATTATTAGCAAAGACAGAAATAATATATTATGGAACATTGTCCGGGAAGAATAATACCAAAACCCAGGGAAAACAAAAATCAAAAGCGCAGAGACAAACGCCACTCTTTTTTCAAAGAAAAGTTTGATGAGCAAATAAAAAAACAAAACTCCGATTACCGCAAACAATGGAGTTAAAAAGGGAATCACAGACTCTGGCTGTTCAGGAGAAAAAACTTTAGCCAAAGTGCCATAAATTAAATCAATGCCAAGGAAATTGCCAGGCGTAATTTTGCCATTTACCACTAATGCCCAGCGCGGAAATATCACCCGGTTCATAAACCTGTCCAAGGGCTCAAAATAATACAACTCGCCAGTCTCTGCATATTGAGAAGTAAAATAATAATTTATAACTTCATCAGGGGTATTAAACCTTAAAGATATATTAGTGATATGATTATCGTGCTGCCATTTAACCTGCGAGATTGGCAAATAAGAATAAACAAAAAAGAAAACAATGGCTAAAATTGTAAGAACGAAGATTTCCTTGTGTTTTTTAATAAATCTCATAATTTTATTATACCACTGGATGAAAAATTTAAAAGAAATGTTTAACAAAAAGCAGTGTGTAAATTTGCCACGATCGTGATAAATTTACACAGTAAGAAAATGATAAATTTTGAAACAAAAAAGGGCCGAATATTCGACCCATTCTCGTCCATTTTCTATTAATCAATATGTTTTGTTTCTCTCAATTCTTCTAATTTCTGCGGGAGTAATTGGTGCGCCCTGCCTAACGCAAACTCTTTGTCCAATTCCAAAATAGCTTTTTTTATCTCTGCGTCAGTATATTTCCCCACAGCTTCAATTCCTTGAATATTATATCCGGCACCAACAATTCCAACAATAGTCAGATTTTTCTCAGGATCATATCTTTTAGTTACGGCAAGAGGCGCATAAATCATAATACTTTCCATTTTTTTACCCTCCTTTTAGTTTCTACTTAATTTTTTACCACCTAAATCTAATTTCCCCCTTCATAATTTTGAATTTTGCCATTTTCTCCTGTTGTTTAATAACGTCATCTTACACCAACTCAAAAATTCTGTCAATAGTTCACAAAATGTATTTTTATGCCGTTCAATTAAATTTCTCTCTGCTCCAAATTGCAAATAAATCCGAGACCTATTTTTTACAATATTACGTAATATTGTAAAAAATATTATTACAAACAAATCTCTTGGCTAATTAAGATAACATCTTCCTTTTTATTAGTTTTTTAAATACCACACAACTTGCTGTAATCGGAAGTTTTATTTTGCCTTTTGTCAATTTTATACTTTTCTTAAATAATCTTGCGCTTTTTTGAAAGCCTGTCAAGTCAGGAAACACGACATTGCGACCTAAAACAAAAAGCCCTTTTAATAAGGGCTTTTTGCCAAATTGGTAATTCTCTATATCAATATCTCTTTCTTGATCTGAAATCTCTTTGATTACCAGATTTTTGACTGCGAGGACGGTCGGTTTGGGGACGAGCTTCATTAACCACAATGGTTCTTTCGCCTAACTGTGACTGGTCAAGGTTGTCAATTGCTTTTTGAGCTTCTTCTTCTGTGGACATTTCTACAAAAGCAAACCCTCTGCTTTTGCCAGAAAATTTATCAGTGGGAATAAAAACTGAAATCACTTTACCAAACTGACTAAAAAGTTCTCGTAACTCATCCTCAGTAGTCGCCCAAGGCAGACCGCCAACATAAAGTTTCTTAGACATTTGAAAAAACTTCAGGTGCGCAATCAGTAAAAACTGAGTACACTTAATTTATTTCTCATGTTTCGACCACGCATCTTCATTTTTGACTTTTTAAAAAACAAAAAGCTATAAATAAGATGCAAACAAGGTTGAATTTAATATAACACAGAACAACATTTTTGGCAAGGGCTGTGAACGAAAAGTTGATATTTTGTGCAAAAACGGACAAAAACTTATCAAAAAAATATCTTGATTATATCTATCAATTTGATAAAGTTAAATTGTACACAAAAGTCATCCTAAAAGCCCCTCTAAAAACTATGGGGAATAACATTGGAAACCATGCCAGACCAAGCCCTTCAACCACAAATTGACCGTCTGCCGCCACAAAATATTGAAGCTGAACAATCAGTGCTCGGCTCTCTACTGATTGACAAGGACGCGATTGTTAAAATCGCTGATTTTTTAACTCCTGATGACTTTTATAAAGATACTCATAAAATTATTTTTAGCGCCATGCTGGACCTTTATGAAAAACGAGAACCAATTGACATTTTGAGCTTAACTTCAAGATTAAAGGAAAAAAACCAATTAGAGAACATAGGCGGCAGAAGCTATTTAACCTCATTAGCCAATGGCGTGCCAACAGCTTCCCACATTGTTCATTATGCTAAAATCGTTCAAAAAAAAGCTACTCTTAATCGCTTAATTAAAGCAGCTACAGAAATTATCCAATTGGGTTACCGGGAAGACGATGAAATTCAAAAAATATTAGATAAGGCAGAAAGCAAACTATTTAATGTTTCCCAGCGGCTCTTAAAACAACAATTTACCTCAATTAAAGATTTGCTTAGCGAAGCTTTTGATCGCATTGACGAGCTTCACCGAGAATCAGGCAAGCTCCGAGGTCTTCCTACAGGTTTTTTTGATTTAGATAACAAATTAGCGGGATTGCAAAAGTCTGATTTGCTAATTTTGGCTGCTCGTCCATCAATGGGCAAAACTTCACTCGCACTTGATATTGCCCGTCAAGTGGCTGTTAATCAAAAAATTCCAGTTGGTATTTTTTCGCTTGAAATGTCAAAAGAGCAGCTAGTTGACAGAATGCTATGTGCTCAAGCAGATGTTGATTTGTGGAAAATGAGAACTGGGCGTTTATCTGACAAAGAAGACGGCGATGGTCAATCCGACTTTTCTAAAATTGGCCATGCGATGGGTGAATTAGCTGAAGCTCAAATCTTTATTGATGACTCCCCCACTGCCAATGTGATGGAGATCAGAACCAAAGCCAGAAGGCTTCAAGCAGAACACAAAATAGGCTTTATAGTTTTAGATTATCTTCAGCTTATGGAGAGCTCAACACCTTCTGACAACAGGGTTCAAATTGTTTCAGAAATCTCCAGAGGATTAAAAGCAATTGCCAGAGAGCTAAATATCCCTGTCTTGGCTTTATCACAATTATCTCGGCAGGTTGAAGCCAGGCCAACACCTATTCCCAAATTAGCTGACTTAAGGGAATCCGGCTCAATTGAACAAGACGCTGATGTGGTGATGTTTATCTACCGAGAAGAAATGTATAAAAAAGAAACCAATCGACCCCATATTGCTGATATTTACATTGCCAAACACCGCAACGGCCCAACTGGATTAGTAGAACTTTACTTTGACGAAACAAAAGCAAGTTTTAAAAACTTGGAAAGAGAAACAATAGAAGAAAAAGTAAAATAAAATTTTTAGCTGCTAAACCTGTCCTAAACGAAACCAAAATCCCATCCTTAAAATCCAAAGCACGGAATTCAAAACAACATCTAAATTAATATCTAAATTCAAAACCCAGATCCTAATCTCTAAATTCAATTATTTGAATTTGTCTCAGATTAGAATCTGAAAACTCTTTTAGATGCCTTTCCCCGCTTCCATCCAATCCCTTATTAATCATTTTTCTAATCTTCCAGGAATTGGCCCAAAGACCGCTGAAAGATTAGTTTTTTATTTATTAAAACAAGACAGTAAAACCTTAGCTGATTTTAGTCAAACACTCTCTCATATTAAAGACAACATCAAAAAATGTTCAATCTGCGGCAATCTAACTGATCTTGATCCCTGCTCTATTTGCTCCGATCCTAAAAGAGATAAAACAACAATCTGCGTTATTGCAGAACCAGCTGACATCTTGCCACTTGAAAAATCCGGAGAATTTCACGGAGTCTATCATGTTTTAGGAGGAGTTCTAAATCCCACTGAAGGAATTACTCCGGATAAATTAAATATCAAAGAATTAGAAAAAAGAATATCCGCCTCTAGTGAAAAAAATAACAGAATAAAAGAAATAATCCTGGCTTTAAACCCGACTATTGAGGGGGAAACCACTTGTCTCTATCTGACAAAATTATTAAAAAAATACAATATAAAAATCACTAAACTAGCCAGGGGCCTGCCACAAGGCAGTGATTTAGAATATGCTGATGAAGTAACACTGGCTAACGCATTCCGCGGCAGGACACAAATTCATTGAGTTTTGACGCTTTTTCATTTTAAACACAAAAATATAACAAAACAGCAAAGCCGTCTATTTTAGTTTAAAAAAGCAAATATTTTACTTACTAAATATTGCGATCGCAATATATAGTAAGTAAAACCGCCTCTCTTAAAACGCGCCTAACAACTAACCCGGTCATCAGGCAAATGTTTGGATAAATCCTGCGCCGCGAGCTTATGCTCGCAGCTCTGACTAACAAAACCATTTAAAAATTTTTTGCCTCTACTTTTGAAAAGTAAAAACAAAATCAACCTTTTCTCTCCTTTTTTCTTTTAAGACTCAACCTTCTCTCAGCCATTAGCTTATTGCGCCATTCCCTTTTTAAACTTTTAATCAAAAATTGAATATGCTCCAAAGAACTTAACCGGCCAAGATTATGCTTCCTAATAAAATACGGAACAATATTCTCTGTTCTTTTTTGAGGATCTTTTTCTAAATGTATATTTTGCGGCAGCAGATCTTCTTCCTTAAACTTCTTGTTCTTTGCCCGCCAACTTTCTTCTAAATCAAATGAGCTTAATACACCTTTAAAGTATTCCCAGTCGCTTTTCGCGCTCTTATAAAACTCGTCTTCACCTTTTTCTTTTTTATGCGCTACCATCAATCTAAAAGCGCTTTCTGTGTTTTCTTTCACTTCAAAGTACTTAATCAACATATCAAATTCATAATTTGACA
>CAZDKR010000001.1:25784-34188 GCA_964506375.1 uncultured Gammaproteobacteria bacterium | reverse complement strand
GATTTCCTTTAAATCAAAACCATATTTCTCTTTTATCTCTTGCCACATCTCTTTTTCCCGTTTTTTGATTTGCTCTAACTTTTCTTTTCTTTTAATTTCCTCTTTCTCATAGTCTTCTTTTTCTTTCAAATGAAACATTTGCTTAAAAAATTCAAAACTCGATTCAACAAATAACTCACTTGCCAAGTCCTTATAGACATTTTCAAAAATAAACCTTATTTCTTGAACATTAATCTTCTTGATTTTTTTAACTGCTTCTTGATAGCCGCCGAAAATATCAATAAAATACCTGTCAAAACGTTTTAAACGCCAGCCCTTGGGCACAATATTGGCAGTTTCAATTTTATCTTTTTCATATTTATAATCATAATAATGTTTTAAATTTACTTTTTTGCCATTAATATAAACATCGAATTTTCTCTCTTCTTGATTAAGTGACAAAACAGATTTCTTGGCATCGTTCAAAATCCTTTCTGCTACTTTTTTCAAAAGCGGATGCTGGATTTCTTCCACGCATTCTTTAGCCTCGGCCAATTTTCTTTTAATCCTGCTTTCAAAATCCTCTTCTTCGTAAATATCCCCAGAATCTAAATATCCGTTGCTCTGTTCCAAGTCAATCACAAGTTCTGGCTGATCCTCAGGCAACTTGTCAATGGATATAAATTTATTCTGTTCGCCGCCCAGATCGTTTCTATCTTGCTTATCGTGTTTTTTAATTCTTAATTCTTCATCTATACTTTCTAAAGAATGAGGGAAACGCATATTGTTCTTTTTTTAATCTAATCCTCAAAACATCAACAATATTTAAGAATTAGACTAACTTATTTTCTTAATTTTTATTTTAGTATATGGCTGGCGATGTCCATAAACCTTATGATACCTGGTTTTGGGCTTGTATTTAACTACTCTAACCTTTTTACCCCTTGCCTGCTCTAAAATTTTAGCTTCAACTTTTGCGCCCTTAACTAATGGCTGGCCAATTTTTATACTTTTACCTTTTTCATCAGCCACCATTAAAATGTCATTAAGTACAAAATCACTGTCTTTTTCAAAAGACACCTTTTCTATCTTCAATATATCGCCTTCTTTGACAATATATTGTTTGCCGCCTGTTTTTATGACCGCTAATTTCATATAATTTTATTCGGCATTTTTAAAATAATTAGTCGCTTCAAAACAAAATCATTAAAGAAAACGGGCCTTTTGAACAAAGCCTGGTGCTCTATTCAAAAGCATTATAAGTTTATTTTACCCTATCTAATTTTTATGTCAACCTTGTCCCCCTTTTTTATTTTATATTTCTTGCACATCCCGGCTTTAACCTCCAAAACATAATTAATGGGTTGGGGTGATTTTACTTGTGACACATTGCCGTTGTTTTGAAAAATAGGCACATCTTCCTCGCATCCTATTACCTGATCATCCTTAATCCAGATGATATCTAAAGGAAACCGCATACCCTTCATCCAAAAAAATCTTATTCTGTAATCATCAAAAACAAACAACATGCCCTTATCTTCTGCCAAGCCTGGCCGATCTGATAAACCTTGAGAATGCTCCCTTTGAGTTTTAGCAATTTCAACTTGAAAAATCTGATCATTGATTTTAACTACTGAGACGCCCTTGTTCTGGGCACATCCTGAAAACAAAAACATTAAAACACTAAAACACAAAAACATGCGCCCCCAATGCTTTGCAAAATAGCGCAGGCAGGTTGTTTTAATAAAGCTTGCCATAACGCATAAGAATTATTTTAATCTAATTCCTTAATTTCTTTTTATACTTTAATACTAATATCGCTCCTAAAATCACCATCACTATTACCATTACCCCCAATGCCAAAACTTTATACTGGCTTTGCAAAAACAATGCTGATGAACCAAAAATTAAAGTTAATAAATACAGGAATAAAACCGCTTGGCGATGCGACAAGCCAACATCCAACAGTCTAAAATGCAAGTGTTTGCGATCAGCATCAAAAATGTGCCTGCCTTCAAAAAACAATCTCCTAAAAATCACCCAAACAACATCTAAAATAGGAATGCCCATAATTAATAAAGCAGTAGCAATCTTTCCGCCAGAAATAATTGATAAAACCCCCAGCATAAACCCTACAAAAGTGGCGCCGCCTTCCCCCAAGAAGATAGAAGCGGGATGAAAATTATAAACCAAAAAGCCTAACAATGCTCCAGTTAAAATCAAACACAAAATTGAAGTCCCGCTTTGTGGAACATCCCAAAAAAGAGAAACAATAAACAAAATAATAGCGCCGATAGCTCCCACACCAGCCACTAAACCATCAAGCCCGTCTAAAAATTTAGTGGTATAAATCATACCTAAAAGCCATAAAAACGAAAACAAAGCACCAAAAGAAATTATCTTTAAATCAACCCAACTAAAATAAAAAAGCGCGCGGCCATAAGGACCGCTGCCGGCAATAAACGGATTGGTTACATATCTAACGCCAATACCCAAGGTAACTGCCACTATTACAGCGGCCACTGGAAATAAAAATGACTGCCAAGGTTTTAAATTATATTTGTCATCTAAAATTCCTCCAATAATTAAAATCGTTCCGCCTAAAATAATAGCCCAAATTTGAGTTGGTTTTATAATCCCATCATCTAACCAACCTAAAAGCCAGGCAAAAATTAAAACAATTAAAAATGACAGGAAAACAGCTGTCCCGCCCAATAATGGCGTTGGCCTGGGATGGATTTTACGCGACAGCCCCGGCCGGTCAACAATATCAAAACGCCAGGCTAACTTTTTTACTAATGGCGTTAAAAAAATAGCTAAGATTAGGGAAAAAACAAAGGGAATAATGTAGATTATAAGATTAGGGGCTGGCATAAAATTCAAACTCAGTCCTGATGTAAATATCATGGCCGGTTTTCTCAAAACTCCACCCGTCTTGCCGACGCAAAACAGATAAATGGGATTAACTTTCTATTAAGGATCATGTGATCCTTAGATATTTTTATCCCGACCATTGGTGGTGGGCTATTTTATCCAAATAGCCCTGCAATAAAATCTGCGCCGAGAGTTCATTAATGTTCCGTGCAGTTTTGTTTTTTAACCGAGAAGCTTGGACTGTAGTTAACCGCTCATCCTCAACTTCAACCGGCACAGTTAAATTCTCTTCTAATTCTTTAACAAATTCAAAAACTTTTTCTGTGGTTTTAGTTTTATCACCTGATAAATTTATGGGCATACCGACAATTACTCGCTGCACTTTTTCTATTTTGCAGATATTTTTAATGTCAGAAATTATCTTTCCTAACTTTTGACTTTTGACTTTTGACTTTTGACTTTTGATTGTATTATATGCAAAAGCAAACTTTTGTTCGTCATCAGATAAAGCTAAACCAATATTCTTTGTGCCATAATCAATGGCAAGGATTTTGGGCATAGGAATTGGTTATTAGAAATTGGAAAATGGTTACCCTGAGTATTCAGGATTAGAAATTGGAAATTAGTCTATTTTCTAATTTCCAATCTCCAACAACCAATTTCCAATTCCCAATTTCAATTTTTTCACAATTTAACACGCTGTCCTGGTTTTAAATTCTTTTTATCCTCTAAATTGTCAACCGCCAGTTGGTTGTTTAAGAAATTAATTTTATTATCGCTTGTTATTTCTTTTTGTTGATTATCCGCCTGCTCTATTAAAGGATTGGTTGTTTGTTGCTGGTTGTTATCCTGCTCCTCCTGTTTTTGCGCCTCCTGCGCTTTCTGTGTCTCCGTGTTTTCCATATTTTTATATTTTTCTATCAAGTCGGCATTTCTAAACGGCAATTTGGACACGTCAATCTGACCCTTTTTAAACAGCTTTAAACAACTTTTACAAAAAACATTTAAATGCGGTTGGGGAACAAATGATAAATAAGTAACCCGGTTGCAGTTATCGCATACGGCTTTAATTTTATCTGTTTGTTTTTTTTGCTTTTTTGGCTTTTCGTCTTTTTGTTTTTCTGTTTGCTTTTCTGTTTCCTTGTTTTTTTGATCTTTTATCTTCTGATCACTGGCTGCCCCTTTGCTTTTTCCATGAAACGCCATTTTCTCAGCGGTCACCCCTGCTTTATACATTACTTCGTCGCCAGCCAACTTCTCATCTTCAGCTTGAGTTTTAAACATATCTTCTAATTCCAGCCAGCGAATAATTTTCTCTTCCACTTCTTTTTGGGGTTTGGCATATCTTTCTCTTGAGACCTTGATTATCTTCTCCTTGTTTCTTGGATTTCGCTTGCCTTCGGACAAAGGCGGCAAAGTAGTAGCAGAAAACGGCTTTGAGGCAGTGCCGTCAATTAACAGCTTTAAATATATTTCGTATTTATTAAGATTAACTAAATCTTCCTCAGTAAAATAGGGCTCAAACTCTTTGACCAAAAACTGGGCATCAGCAGCGCCAACCCGAAAACAAATAAGTGTGCCCACATTGCCAAAAATAGCGTCTCTCACTTTGGTTGATTCGCCTGTGGTCAATTGAGCAATGTATTGATGGGCTAAAGTTAAATTAAGACGATACTTCCTGGCTTCAGACAAAATGTCAGCAAATGACTCTGTGGCAAAATTTTGAAACTCATCAACATATAAATAAAAATCTCTTCTTTGATCCTCGGGCGTGTCAACCCTGGACATAGCCGCCAACTGAATTTTAGTTACCATCATTGCGCCCAGAAGGCTTGAATTGTCCTCTCCGATTTTGCCTTTTGATAAATTCAATAACAAAATCTTGCCTTGGTCCATAACTTCCCTAGGGTTAATGGTTGACTTTACTTGACCCACAATATTGCGAATCACTGCTGATGATAAAAATTGCCCTACTTTGTTTTGAATCGGGGCAATGGCTTCAGTTCTGAAACGGTCATTATAATTAGCGTACTCTTCTGTCCAAAACGTTTTAACTACCGGATCTTTAATATTAGAAACGATTTTTTTGCGATACTCTTTATCAACTAACAAGCGCATCACGCCAAGCAAGGTGTTGCCCGGCGAATCCAAAAGAGCCAAAATACAATTTCTTAGAATATATTCCATTCTGGCTGACCACATATTAGCCCAAATTTTAGTAAAAACTCCCATTAAGCCATCGGCTACCAAGTGTTTATATTCAGGAGCCACATTTTCTAAAATATTAAAAGCGACTGGATACTTCAAATCAGCCGGGTTAAAATAAATTACATCATTAATCCGATGAGACGGAACACATTCCAAAATTTCCTCTACTGAATCGCCGTGCGGGTCAACAAACGCCAAGCCATTACCCCGTTCAATATCCTGGATAATCATGTTTTTCAGCAATTCTGTCTTGCCCATTCCTGTTTTACCAATAACATAGATATGCCGCCGTCTATCATCAGTTTTAATACCAAACTTCCTCTCTTGATTGCGAAAGTTGGTTTTGGCAAAATAAGTTATTTGGTTTTGGTCATTGGACATAAAATTTATTTTAGAATTTATGAAAAGTAATCAGTTATCAGAAAAAACAACCCTGGTCACTGATGACTGATGGCTGATCGCTAATGCCTTTTAAATTGGCAAATTTTCAGGCGGCGCCGCTTTTTTCTTTGCATGAGATGCTTCCACTTTCTCACTCGCGCCCCCTGCCAATGGCATTTCCTCAACCTCTTCGCTTTCAACAGGAAGTTCAAATGGCGCCTCACTGCGTTTTGCTTCAATTGTCTTAAGAGTTGGGGCAACTATTCCTTTAGAAGGGAAATGATAAATTGAAGCTAATTCTTCAGTATTTAAAATAAATCCTTCTTTATCCCCGCCTGCCCAGGAAGAACGGGATTTGTAATTCTTTAAAATTTTTCTCTGCAACCTATAAACCCGCTGCTCAACTCTAAAATAATCAGCTTTAGTAACCGTGCCCTTTACTGGCTTAAAACCATTGGCATTAAGAAGAGTAAACTGCCTTAAAGCGCCAACCAAGCCAGAAACGCCTTTTGGTTTAGAAAAGACCTCTTTTTTAGCTAAATAAATATATCTAATCTTTGTTTTAAAACCAGTTTTTGTTGCTTTTCTGTCAATCGCTTCTACTGTTTCCCTTTCGCCTGGTGACAAATAAAGCATTTTAGAAGGGACTTCTAATTTTTCTTCTTTTTTTCCACTTTCTGCGGCCGGACCAAAAACCACGTCACCTATTTTAGTGGCAATACCTGATGGCGCATCCATAAGTTTGTCAATAGCAGATTTTTTAGTTTCCGTTTTTGCACCTACTATCTTCTTAACTTCTTTTTCTGACTTTTCCTTCCAATCATCGGCAACTGGTTTAATTACGATTTGCAACCAGGCCTGCTCTCCCTTGCCCATCCGACTAAAAACCTCTAAAATAGCGGCCATTGGATCAACAATTGTCTTGGAAATTGGGTGTTCAAAAAGAGGGTAAGTTTTAATAGGATAAATCTCGTCTTTTACTAAACCAAACTGCGCTCCCCATAAATTATAGCCTTTTTCTTTAAAATTATCCGGAGTGAATTCTTGAGTATAATCTTCAATTTCTGTTATTTGCGCTTCAGGATACTGGGCGTAAATAGCCGCTTCTACCAAATCCCGAAATACAGCCTGTGTCCTGATGATATATTGAATATAACCTTCAATTGAAACTAATTCTAAACTAAAGTTCTGCTGAAAATACCCGTCCCACCATTTTTCAATAAGGTTAGCGCCTTTTATGCTGCCCCATAAATGGTTAAAAATTTGCTCTACTGCTTTTGGCGATTGTTCATTATCTCTTGGCACATCAATAGCCAAATAAATCCATTTTACCTTAGACGCATATATGCCCTGCCGCCAGTTAAGCCAAAGCGCAGACAACCCTTTTAAAATTACCCAGACAATAAAAATAAAACCACCATGAGTGAAAAGCCACCATAAAACTGACCAGGGACTGCTGGTATCTAAGCCGGATTGAATTAAAAAATTAAAAAGGAAATCCATTATGTTTAATGGTTTAACCCCCTAAAGGGGGTTAAAATTATCAATTCCCTTAATTTTTTAACTTCTCTATCTTTTCGTTTCTTTTAATTTATACTTCCCATCCACTGTCTTCTCAAACTTCTCCTTGTTTCTTAAAGCTAGTTTAATAGTGGCGTCTTTAACCATTTTTTTCTCCTTAACCTGCTTAATAATTTCCTCTTTGCCTAACAACTGACTTGATTTCTTTAAAATTTTTTCTATAATCTGTTCTGTGGTCCCAGGCTCGTACCCCCATTCTTTTAAACCATAAGTCCCTCTGCCAACCAAAACGAATCTTTTATCAGAAATTAACTCGTTATGAACAGTTGCAGCTTTAATCCCCTTAACTCCTGACCAGTTCTCATTGATGATTTGGGTGATTTTTGTAAAATGCAGCGGTTTTTTTGCCGCCAACATAACTAAATATATTTTAGCATTTATTCTTTTTGGTGTCACTTCTGGCCAAGTTGCCAAACCCCATTGTTTAAAAGGCGTTTTAGCAAATCTGTTGCTAACCGTCAAATAAGAAAAAATTATTTTAGATAAATCATTGTTGTTCTTTAACAATAAAGGCAAAAATTTCTCCTGGTGGGATTGGTAAAATGGTGAGCTTTTGAAAAAATTTGTTATTTCTCTTAATTCTAAAATTTTATTTTGCTTTAAAAATATTTTTTCTAGCTCGCTTAAAACTTGGTTAACAAACTCTATTGACAAATCAAGTAAACGTAAACTTGGTTTAAATTCTTTGTTATTGACAAAATCACTGCCCGTCATAGAATTGGTTAATAAAAATCTTATTGCCGCTTCTTCCTGCTCTTTATTTCTGCTTAAAGCCACCAGTTCTTTAGTTAACTCTTCTAATGACATCAAGCCGCCGTGTTGTTCTAAAAAATTTAAAACCAAATGCCTGACTGGCGCGGTTATTTCTTCGTATTTTTTATGTTTTGTTATGTTTTCCAAAGCCTGCTTTTCCAGCTGCCTAATTCTCTCTCTGGTTAAATTCAACTTCTTTCCTATGGCTTTTAAGGTCTGCGGAGGGTGCCCGTTAAAACCATATCTTAATCTTAAAATTTCATTTTCTCTATTCGGCAACAAAGAAAGCAAAGAATTCACCACTTCTTGCGGTGAAAATTCATTTCTTTCCTTGTCTTGGGAAATATTAATAATTTTATCCAGAATTCCTTTTGGCATACATTTATATTATACCAGAATTTATAAAATATGTCAAAATATGCAACTCAACTTATGCTTCATATCCTATAATAAACATAAATCTTAAATAATATTGAATAGAAAAGTCTCTTATACTATAAGCAGACCCAATTCAAGTCACTTTGCACTTTCCTTGTCCTTATAAAAAGGCATTTTGGAGATATACTAAAAAACCCGAAGCAAAAATAACTTCGGGTTATTTATTATCCTAAACTGTGAAAAACTCCTA
>CAZDKR010000001.1:1671-25684 GCA_964506375.1 uncultured Gammaproteobacteria bacterium | reverse complement strand
CGGAGAAGCAATAAAAATTGATGAGTAAGTGCCGACTACTGTTCCAATCATCAATGTTAAAACAAAACTTTTAATAGTCTCGCCGCCTAAGAAATACAAGGCCAATAAAACAAATAAGGTTGTTAAGCCAGTATTAATTGAACGAGCAATTGTCTCATTAACAGACTTGTTAACAGTATTTTCAAATGTGTCCTGAGGGTTATAAATCAAATTTTCCCTAGTTCTATCATAAACCACGATTGTGTCATTAACTGAATAACCCAAAATTGTTAACAAGGCAGTCACGAATAAAATGCCAACTTCATAACCTAAAAAATGACCTAGGACAGAAAAAACGCCAGTAACAATCAAAATATCGTGGATCAAAGCAACAATTGCGCCCATGCCATACTTCCATGAGGCAACAGGCTTGGAAACTTTTCTAAATGCCCAAGCAATATACAAAATTATAACTACTAAAGCAATGCCGATTGCCCAAATGGCTTTGGTTTTTAATTCTTGACCAATAATCGGGCCGATTGACTCAAACCTTTTCTCTTGAATGGATAAGATTTCTTGCTGGGAATCGTCTTTTTCAAAATTTTCAGCCTCTTTGCTGGTTGTTGAATTGTTAAATTGTTGAGTTGCTAAATTCTTATCATCTCTATTTTCTTCTAAGTTTTGATTTCTGGTTTCTGGTTTTTCTTCCTTAATTTCTTTATTTCCTAATTTCTTAATTTCTTTAACAACTTTTTGATGCTCCTCTTCTGACAAATCTCTCATTCTAATAATAAAACCGCTTTCGGTTGGCTGAACTCTAACCTCGCCAATCTCTGGCAAATTTTTTTTAATTTTAGCCGACACATCTTCGGTTGAAAAATGCATTTTGCCCTTAACTTCAACTTCTAAAAGCGAGCCGCCGGTAAAGTCAATGCCCAAATTTAATCCCCAAAAAATCAAACTTAAAATACTTCCTGCGACCAATATGCCGGAGATAAAGAAAAATATTTTACGATTTTGGATTATTTTTAACATAGTTAAACTAATATCTCCCAAGGATAAAAAACGACGAGAATGCCTATTTAAATTAATAAATATGTCTTTAGTTATTCTAAAATAAAATTTTTAGTTTTTGCAGTCTCAATTTCTGATTTCTCCAGTTTCTAATTTTGTTATTTGGTTTTTGCTTTACAGACCCCTATCACTCGCGCCTGCGAAATCAAAATAACATTATTTGTTAACGCCAAACAGCCATTTTACCTTGCCCGCCTTTGTGCTGGCAAATAACCGCAGAAATGACCTGGTCGCCACAACAGCTGAAAACATAGAAACCAGAATTCCAATTCCAAGCGTAATGGCAAAACCCTTGATAATTGAAGTGCCGAACCAAATTAAAATGACACAAGTTATTAAAGTTGAAACATTTGAATCACGAATTGAAGTCCAAGCCCTTTTGAAGCCTTCTTCTATGGCTGACGACACTTCGCGCCCTGCTCGCAATTCCTCTTTTAATCTCTCAAAAATCAAGACATTAGCATCTACAGCCATGCCAATTGACAAAATAAAACCAGCCACTCCTGCCAAAGTCAAGGTTACTGGTAAAATTTTAAAAATAGTTAAAACAATAACAATATAAACCGCTAAAGCAATTACAGACAATAAGCCGGGCAGGCGATAATACAAAATCATAAACACAGCCACTGCCAAAAGCCCTATTAAACCAGCCGTCAAACTTTTTTCTACTGATTCCTTGCCCAGAGAAGCCCCAACGGTTTGCTGGGAAATCAAATGAATTGGCACTGGCAAAGCGCCGGCATTTAAACGCTGGACCAATTCCTTGGCTTCTTTAATGTTAAATCTACCAGTAATGACTGCCTTGCCTTCCTTAATCGGTTCCTTTACATTAGGGATTGAAATCGGCACCCCGTCTAAAAATATAGCCACTGGTTTGCCAACATTCCTGGTCGTAATCTCGGCAAATAATTTCTTGCCTTCGTCATTAAATTCAAGGCCAACTTCCGGCTCCCCGGTGTTTGGGTCAAATTGGACTTGCGATCTTTTTAAATGCTTACCTGAAAGTTGGGTATTAATCCACTCTTCACCTTGTTTAAAATCAGCTTCGGTTTTTGTCTTAAATAAAATATGAGCTGAGTGAACCTCCCGATTGTCGCCTTCGCCCCGTTCCCCAATCTTTTTAATAATATGATAGCCAAATTGTGTTTGAACCAGTTCAGGATAAATCCCATTTTCAGTCATTTTGTCAAAAATTACTTCATCAAACTCAGGCACAAACATTCCTCTTTTAACCCAGCCCAAATCGCCGCCTTGGGCTGCTGAACCAGGGTCTTGAGAATATTCTTTAGCGTATTCTTCAAAATTTGCTCCGGGTTGCAGCACTTTATTTAAAATATCCTGGGCTTTCTCTTTGACTTTTTGGTTCTCTTCTTCCATTTGTTTCTTTTCATCTTCAGAAAGCCCTGTTTTAAAATCGGGATTCTGCTCCTTGAACTCCAAAAGCGGGGTTTCGCCAATCATTTTTATGGCTTGGTTAACATCCTTGACTCCAGCCAACTCTACGATAACGCGATATTGATCGCCAGTAAAATTTGTCTGCACCACTGGCTCTGAAACGCCGAAGGCGTTTACTCTTCGCTCAATTACATCTCTTACCCCTTCTACTGCCGAAGCCCGGTCCCGTTCTTCAATTTTAGACACATCTGCTTGGTAAACAAGGTGAGTGCCGCCCTGCAAGTCAAGGCCCAAATGAAATTTTGTTTTATTCCAAAAATTTTCAAAAGGCGTGCCTGCTGGCACCTTTGGCCAAACCACTAAAGCACAAAAAATTGCTAATAAAAAAATAGCAATTATTTTTAATCTATTTTCGTTTCTTGTTGACATAAATAATAAATATTACCTAACACCCGCAGACATAAAGGAAAGACCCTGACGGGCAACAAACAATCATCCTTTGATCTAATAATAAAACGGATTAAATTTAATGTCAAGAAAAATGACCAACAAAAAGATAGCTGGCCTTCTTAATGTCTCCTGTGTTTTTTCATATACGCCACTGGTTTTATGTGCGCTATGGTTAAATAAATCACAGAAGAAAAAGGTTAACTACTTTTTTACTCCTGCCGCCGCTTAAGTAATGGCAAAAACTTTACCAAGCAATCTCCTTTGTTCCTTAGCCATTTTCTGCCAGTGGAAAAGGATGGCGAACACAAATATAAAAGTCCAAATTGCTTATTAAAAATATTTTATCTTAAAAAAACAAGGGCATTGCCACTTCAAGGCACATCTTTTGTCCTTTGGCAACGCTCTGCCTGTCAAAAAACTCAAAATAAACTAAGTGTTTAATATTGTAATATTCGGCTCCTTGCCGTATTCTGGCAGAACCTGTTTAAATCTCTTTGCCCTTATGATTTTTTTAAAACCTCTCATAACCAATTTGCTGTCAGGTTCATTTTTATTATTTTTTACACCCACTATTGGGATTTGCAATGCCCAGGCCATGGCATTGGCTGTAGCTATGCCAATTCGCAAGGAAGTAAAACCACCTGGACCAGTCACGACAATCACACCTTTTAAACTCCTGTCACTAGATACCCCAAAACTGGGCGCCTGCCTGCCCGGCAAGCAAACTTTAGCGCCAGACAATAACTTTTCAATTAATGACAACAACTTTTCTGACTGCTGATATTCTGCCTTGGCTTTTCTTAATTTTAAAATCCTGCCTTTTTTATCAATTAAAGCTAAAATTACTTTTTTGCAATCTGAGGTATTAATATACAAAAACATCTTCAAATTTTTCGCGTTTTTCCGCGCCCCAAGCGCCCGGGATTCCGCGCGTAGTCCCGCGATAAAGCCTTGGCTAATGTAAAAAACGCTGACTGTCAAGATTATCAATTACTATTATCTTTCTTCCCTCCAACATCTCAAATAAAAATTTATCAGTAATTCGATTGCGATAATTAAACTCTTGGGTCGTCATAACCGTATACCTGATTTCTTGATCAAAGTTCTTTTCTAATTTTCCAATTAATAATTTTAATTTTTCCCGGTCAATATTGCCTACAATTAAAAAATCAGTTTTGGCTTTCTTGTCATCCACAAAAACGCCGCTTAAAACCAAAAGTTTTACTTTGCCCAAGTTGTTAATTTCTTTAACTAATGACTTTTCTAAAAGGAACCGAGACTTTAAAATTAAATTTTTAAACTCGTTATAAAGAAGAAAATTTGTGTTAACGCTATAAAATTTCCTCTTTTCTTTTTTTGTTTGGCCCTGGCGGCGGACGCTGCCTTTGTTAAACCCGGCCTCATTTTCAACCTTAATCAAACCCAATTCCTCTAAATTATTAAGCTCTCTTCTAATAGAATTTATCTCTTCGCCAGTTTTCCTTGCCAACTCCCGCACAAAAAAACTCCTTTCTGGATGAATTAAGAAAAGTTTTAGTAATTTTACCCTGGTTCTTGAGCCAAAAATATTTTCTAACATATAGGCAAAATATCATTAGTTAATTTTAAATTAAGCTACAAACTTTACCTTAATCATATAACTAATTGGCATTAATGTAAACCCCTGCGCCGCAGATTTATGCCTGTGGTTCTGGTTAATAATAACCTTTAGAGGTTTTGCTTTATGTCCATCTTTCGCTTATACGCAGGGAGCGAGCGCGAAGCACGCGAAGCAAAAGATGAATACAAAAACTCTTAAAACCCCTTATTTTGCCGCATATTCCCGTTTAACTTTTTTACTTACACATTTACTTACTATATATTGCGATCGCAATATATAGTAAGTAACTCCCTCAAGCTACCTCAAGCTAATTTAACCATCTGTCCACATTAATACAAAACTCCCTCCAATTATCCCTTGTTAACCTGCCAATCTCTAAAGCGTCCTCAAGCTTAAAGTCGCCAATTTTAGTTCTAACCAGTTCTTCCAAATAAGCACCGCAACCAAGAGCTTGGCCAATATCATGGGCTAAAGTTCTGATATAAGTACCGCTAGAACAACTAACAATTAATGACAAGCGGCCGCCAACTTGGTCAAGGTTTTTTAACTTTATATTATAAATGACAATTTTTTGCGGCTTTCTTTTTATTTCAATTCCTTTTCTGGCCAAATCGTATAACTTTTTTCCTCCAACCTTTTTGGCTGAAAACATTGGCGGAATCTGCTCTTGTTCGCCAATAAACTTTTTCAAGACTCTTTCTATTTCTTGCTTTTGTATTTTAATGTTTTTGCAATTGCCTTGCCAGCGGGCGGATTTTAATTTTTTAACATTTCCTGTTCGGTCATAAGTATCGCTCACTGCTCCCAGTTTTAAAGTGGCCAAATATTCCTTGTCCAATCCAACGAATTTAGAAATTTCTTTGGTAGATTCCCTGCCTACAGCAACCAAAAGCAAGCCCGAAGCAAATGGGTCCAAGGTTCCAGCATGACCAATTTTTTTAATACCTGTGATTTTGCGCAAATAATCAACAATGTCATGTGAGGTTGGGCCAGCCGGCTTGTTAATTAATAAAAATTTAGGAGTTAACATAACTTTCCGTCTACTTTGGGATAATTAAGGACACAATCCCTAGTTTGTTTTTATTATACCATTTTTACCACACCATACACGTCATTTGATCTTCTAGCTAATGTTTAGTACAATAAAATCATGATATCTTACCTTTCTGGTACAATTAAGTCTAAAAGTCACAAAAGCATTATCTTGGATGTCAACGGCATTGGCTATGAAATTTTCATTACCGAACCTTTGTTAGAAAAAGTAAAACAGGGCGAGCAGCGCGAACTCTTCACCCATCTTTATATCAGAGAAAACGCCATGGAATTATATGGTTTTGAAAAAAGCAATGAAAAAGACTTTTTTGAGCTTTTAATTTCAATTTCCGGAGTTGGTCCAAAATCAGCCCTGCAAGTGCTATCAATCGCTAAACTTTCAGAAATCAAAAAAGCGATCTTAAGAGATGACCCGTCACTTCTAAGAAAGGTCTCTGGTATTGGCCAAAAAACTGCTGAAAGAATTGTAGTGGAATTAAAAAATAAATTAAAAGACCTGCCGCTAATTGGCGAAAAAATAAATTTGTCCAGCGCGGAAGACGGTGTTTTTGACGCCCTGCAAAACCTTGGCTATTCAACCCAGGAAATAAGAACTGTCTTGCGCCAAATTCCAGCCGAAATAGAAAATGAAAACGAAATTGTTAAACAGGCATTAAAACTATTAGGGAAAAAGTAACTTTTGCAATTTAAAGTAAATAATAAATCAAAAAATGAAAATTAATGAAATTACAGACCAGCAACTTGGACCAACCTGGGACAGCTTTATTATTAAAAACAGCTCGCCAGCTGCTTTTTTGCAATCTTGGGAGTGGGGGCAATTTAGGAAACAATGTTTGGACGAAGAAGTCAAGTACTTTGCTGTTTGCAACAATAATACATCCACTAACACTGATGCGAATTCTGCAAAATCTCCTTGTCCAGGCAACGAAGCAAACATTGATGAATGCGAGTTAATTGCCGCAGCCCTTTTTATAAAACGGAAACTACCAGGCGGCAAATTTTATTTGCACTGTCCCCGTGGACCTGTTGTAAAATTTCTAATTTCCAGCTCACAGTCTCAAATAGAAAAAATCTGCAAATTACTAATAAATAAAATTAGAGAAACCGCTAAACAGGAAAAAATTATATTTGCAAGAATAGCTCCTCCTTATGAGCGCAAAAACGCAAGAGCGCAAGAGTGCAAAAGCGCAGATTTTAAAAGTTTCTCAAAACCTAAAATTTTAACCAACTTAAAAGAGCCGGAGAATACTCTAATTTTAAATTTGGAAAAACCAGAAGAAGAAATTTTACAAGCCATGCACCAAAAGACAAGGTATAATATCAGATTGGCAGAAAGAAAAGGGATTAAAATAGAAATTAAAAACTTGTCCCAACATAAAGTTGCAGTCTCCGCTTCGCTCCAAAAATTAGAAACTAAGGATATTGATGTTTTTTACGACTTATTAAAACAAACAGCCATGCGTGATAAAATAAAAATTTTTAATAAAAGTTATTATGAAAAATTACTAACTTACTTTAATCAGCCGCAAGTTACAAATTGCAAACCACAAGTTACTGCCAATTTATTCATTGCTAAATACAACAACCGACCGCTGTCCTCAATTATTATCATTGGCTTTGGTAATACAGCTACTTACCTGCACGGAGCCTCATCCAATGAGCACCGAAACCTGATGCCCAACCACGCAATTCAATGGGCAGCTATCAAGTGGGCAAAGTGGCAAGGGTATAAATGGTATGATTTCTGGGGCATTGCCCCAAAATTCAAAAATTCAGACTGGGCCGGTATAAGTAGGTTTAAACGCGGATTTGTGAGTGAAAAAACTGGCAAAGAAGTTGATTATCTTGGCACTTTTGATTATGTTTTAAATAAAAAATGGTATAACTTGTATAGAATTGGAAAAATCTTGCGCCTATAGCCCAATGGAAAGGTGCAGGCCTCTTTGAAACCTGTGGCCAAGGCCCGCCCCTTCGCCTTTCTGCCCTTATAGCTCAAATGGATAGAGCGTCTCCCTCCGGAGGAGAAGGTTAGCCGTTCAAATCGGCTTAAGGGCAAGAAAGGCGAAGGGACGAGCATAAAAACGTCAAAATATTTCACTACTGCTTTTGTGTTAAAAAGTTAAAATACTTTCATAGTCTTATGTCTCTCTCTATTTCCACTCCAAACGGCAAGACAATTAAAATCAGTTTCAAGAAGCTGCTTTTCCCGCTCTTGCTGTTTGTCACAGTAATTATTATTCTTTTTAAATTTTCAGAGCTCAAGGAAATTGGACGGCTTTTTGCGCAAGCCAAGTGGCACTGGCTAGCCCTAGCCTTCGGCTCCCAGCTTTTGAACTTCCTTCTCCAAGGAAGTGTTTATCAAACAACATTTAAAATTTTAAACTTCCCCAAATTCCCGCTTTTAAAATTAATCAAATCAAGCATCACTATTATTTTTCTAAATTATATTATTCCTTCTTTGGGCATAGCGGGCAATCTTTATTTTTTAAAAATTTTAAAAAAACATAACGTCAAAGAAGGGAGGGCCTTAATGTCAATTATTATTGAAACTACCTGTTATTACCTCTCTTTTGCCTGCCTGTTAATCCTAAGTTTGATTTATCTTTTTTTCAAATTAGGCCACATCGGACAAATGCAAAAAAACGCAATAGGCGGTTTCATTCTCATATTATTATTAATTGCTTTTGCTATCTACTTTTTCCTAGGCAGTAAAAATAGGGCTAGAAAAAGAGTAACCTGGGTGGCTGAAAAAATTGATTTGTTTGAAGACGGGATTCGTCAGGAAGAGAGAGTCCGTGAATTACTTAATGACTTTTATCAAGATTTTGATTGGTTGAAAAAAAATAAGAAAAAAATATTATTACCCGCCCTACTCCAGCTCACAAAGTTTCTCTCAGACGCCCTGACAATTTTTTTAATCTTTTTAGCTTTTGGTTCAAAGGTGTCAATCGGCTTGGGGATAGCGGCTTTTGTCTTTGGCAGGCTCTTTGGACTGGTTTCATTTATTCCAGGCGGCTTAGGCGCTTTTGAAGGTTCAATGGTTTTAATTTTTAATTCCTTAGGACATCCTTTGGAATTAGCCCTTTCTGTCATACTGGTTTATCGCTTCTTTTCCTTCTGGTTATATTTCCCTCTGGGAGTAATTTTTTATAAACAATTAAACAAAGACTCACTCGTTTCTGCCGCACATGCAGAATAGACGCCCTGCGCATTTATCTACATAAAAACAAATCTGTTAAATCTATTTTGCAACTAATATAAATTATTGCAAATTACAATAAACAAAGCTGGGTTCTAGGTTAAAAAAATGTTAGATCAGTTATTAAACATAATTAAAAAGCTCATCCCTAAAAAACTGTTCAAACTTTTACAGCCGTTTTACCATTGGCTTTTGGCTAAGATAAGCGCTTTTATTTATGGCTATCCGTCAAACAAGATGATAATTATTGGTATAACTGGCACTGCTGGCAAATCTTCAACTTGTTATTTTATCGCCCAAATTTTGGAACAAGCTGGCTTTAAAGTCGGCATGACCACTACTACCCTTTTTAAAATTGGCAATTATGAATGGTTAAATGATAAAAAAATGACCATGCTTGGCCGTTTTCAAACGCAAAAATTATTAAAACAAATGGTCAAAAAAAATTGCGAAATTGCCATTATTGAAACTTCTTCCCAAGGTATTGAACAATATAGGCATATAGGTATCAATTATGATATTTTAGTTTTTACTAATTTGTATCCTGAACACATAGAAGCCCACGGCGGATTTGAAAATTATAAAAAAGCCAAGGGAAAACTTTTTAAATACCTGTCTCACTCTAAACATAAAGATGTTAAAAAATTGAGACAAGTTCAAAAAATTAAAAAATTAGGAAAATTTATTAAAAAGACTATTATTGTTAATTTAGATGATGAATATGCTGGTTATTTTCTGAATTTTAAAGCTGATAAAAAAATTGGGTTTGGGGTAAATTATGAATTAGAAACCAAGAATTATGGAAATGGTTTTGAAACAATAAAAGCAGGTGACGTGAAAAATGAAAATGGAAAAATAAAGTTCATAATTCATAACCTGTCCGCCGCAGCTTTGGCAGATGCGGGTTCGTTATTCACAACTCCTTTGCTTGGTAACTACAATATTTACAATGTCTTAGCCGGAATTTCAGTTGCTAAAATTTTAGGCGTTAATTGGGAAAAAATAAAAATGGCAGTAGCAAACCTGAAACCACTGCCAGGCCGATTAGAATTTATTCAGGACGCTCAGGACAACTTGGGCGTAAATATCATTGTTGATTACGCGTTTGAACCCAGGGCATTAGAAAAGTTGTATGAAGCCGTCAAAAGCATTGATCATAATAAAATTATCCATATTCTTGGTTCAGCTGGTGGAGGCAGAGACAAGGCAAGAAGACCAATTTTAGGCCAAATAGCTGCTAAAAACGCAGACATTGTTATTGTAACTAACGAAGATCCTTATGATGAAGAGCCAATGAAAATTATTGATGAGGTAGCAGCTGGGGCTGAAGAAATTAAAAATCAAAGACCAAAAACTGCAAATCAAAAATCAGAAACCCAAATTTTAAAAATATTAGACCGACGCGAAGCCATTAGAAAAGCGCTAAAGTTAGCTAAAAAAAATGACTTGATTCTAATTACAGGCAAAGGCGCGGAACAGGCTATCTGCGTTAAAAACGGCAAAAAAATTCCTTGGGATGACAGAAAAGTGGTAAAAGAAGAACTAAGCCACCTGAGCTCAAAATAAATTCTAAATTTCCATTATGTCATTTTGCTACGATCGTAGCAAAATGACAAACACTAACCATATGAAATCTCTTAACTTAAACAAGAAAACAAAAAAATTACTTGAAGCTTTTATTGATGGAAATAATAAAATAATAACTTATGCCATAAATCCTTATGACTATATAAAATCTTTGGTTGGTGGCACAAAACCTATTCCATATTACACGCTGGCCAATTTAAAAAGAAGGGGGTATTTAAAAAATACTGAAATAGACAAAAAAATCCTTTATAAATTAACCCCTAAAGGTTATGAGCTTATAAAAAAAATTATTATTGAAAGGGCTGCGAAGAATAAAAAAGAGTGGGACGGTAAATGGCGTATTCTAATTTTTGACATACCTGAAAATAAAAGAGTTTTTAGAGATAATCTAAGAAAAATATTAAAAGAAATCGGCTTTTATCGCTTGCAGAAAAGCGTTTGGATTTACCCTTATGACGCAATTGAATATATTTATACCTTGATTCCAAGTGCAAAAGAAAGTAAATGGTTTAATTATATAATTGCGGACCATGTCAGCTTTGAAACAAATCTAAAAAAAATTTTTGGGTTAAAATAAAAATTTAAAATATCAAAACCACCCAAGCTTCATTGCTTCACTGCTTCATTGCTTCACTGCTTCATTACTTCATTACTTCATTATGTCATTATGTCATTTTGCTACGATCGTGATAAATTGACATAATGCATAATAAACCAAAATAAATTAGACTGAAAAAATTGCAAAAACGATAAAAATTACCTCTTCTGCCACTGCGGGGCGCGTCTGGCTTTTTTCAAACCATATTTTTTTCTTTCTTTGACTCTTGGGTCGCGGGTCACAAAACCAGCAGCGCGCAGAGTTTTTTTATAATCTTCATTAAATTTAATCAATGCCCTGGTAATTCCATGAGAACAGGCATCAGCTTGCCCAACAGGTCCACCACCAGCTACTTTAATTGTAAAGTTAAAATCATTTCTCCTGCCCACTAACTTTAACGGCAGGGTTATTTTTTTATTTAACTCAAAAAGCGGAAAATATTGTTTATAATCCTTGCCATTAATTTCTATTTTTCCACTTCCGTTTGGATAAAGGCGCACTCTAGCTGCCGCGCTTTTACGACGACCGACAGCCCTAATAAAGTCATCTATTTTCTTACTCTCTTCTTCTTTTTCTTCTTTAACTCCAAGAGCGGCCACTTGCTTTTTTGTGGTTTTTGTTACAGATTTATCTTCTTTTTTTATGTCTTTTTTAGGCATAATTGTATGCGAATACTGGTCAGATAAATGTGGTTTAAATGCGTTTAAATGCAAAGCGCTTTGCTTTTAAACCATCCAAATATTTAAACCATCCACATATAATAGATAAAGTTTTATTGTATTATATTCACATTCGCATGTTCACTCAAACTTTAATCTTTTCATCATTTTACTACGCAACTTGTTTTTTGGCAACATATTATAAACCGCCCTTTTAAAAACCTGTTGTGGGTTCTTTTTGTAAGCATCGCTCATACTAATGATCTTTAAATGCCCCACATAGCCAGTGTGATGCTTGTAGACTTTTTGCCCCAGCTTCTTTCCAGTAAATTTCATTTTGTCAACATTTTTAATAACCACTTCATCTCCTTCATCAAGATGGGGGCTAAAGGTTGGTTTATTTTTACCACGCAATAACAAAGCCACCTGGGTTGCAAGCCTGCCCAATACTTTTCCGCTCGCATCAATTGTATGTACTTTACGTTGCATAAATATTGTTTTTCCCAAGCGCTCAGGATTGAAAATTTGAAATTAAAATTAAATAATAAGTGTAAGGGATAAAGTCTATAAACATCACACAAACTCTATCACCACCATCTTAGCCCCATCCCCTTTTCTCTCTCCCAACCTAACAATTCGGAGGTATCCGCCTTTTCTTTTTTTATACTTTGGACCCAAGACTTCAAATAGTTTTCTAACTACGTTTTTGGCAGGTATTTTTTTCATTATCTCACGCCGATTATGCAAAGTGTCGCTTTTAGCTCTCGTCACCATTTTCTCCACCAATGGTTTAATCATCTTGGCCTTAGCTTCTGTTGTCTTTATTTTTTCATACAAAATCAAAGAACTGGCCAAATTTTTAATCAATGCCTTTCTTGACCCTGTTTTCCTTCCTAATGTTTTTTTAGTTTTCTGGTGACGCATAAAAAACGCAGAACATTAAAACAAAAAACAAAATTTACCTGAACGTTTTAATGTTTTTGTGCCTTAATGTAAAAACTTTCGCTTAATTTGCAATTTCTTATTTCTCCTCTTTTTTTGGCCTTCCTCTTTTTCTAGGCTTCTCTCCTGTTTTTTCCTCTTCCTTTTTGCTTTCCTTATCCTCATCTTTTTCCTTGTCTTTTTCATCCGTCACTTTCTCTTCTTTCTTAACTTCCTCTTTTTTCTTCTCTGCCTTCTTTTTCTCTAAAAAGAATGAAAATTGATCCACTAAAATTTGGGCTGACTTTTTAAGAGCTTCTTCAGGAGTAATCGTGCCATCAGTCTCTAATTCCAAAATTAAGCGGTCCCAGTTAGTCATCTCCCCGACCCGGACATTTTCAGTATTAATGGCCACTTTTTTAATCGGAGAAAAAATAGCGTCAATATCAATCACTCCAATTTCTTTTTCTCTTGCCGAGCCAATTCCGCCTTCTGGCGATCTGGTAGCCATCATTTCAGTTGGCAAGTAACCACGTCCTCTTTCTATCCAAGCCTCTAACTCTAATTGCGCCTGAGGATCAGTTAGGGTGGCAATCAATAAATCTGGATTGGCAATTTTTACTCCTGCCACTTTTTTAAAATCTCCTGCCTTAACCTCTTTTTCACCTTTGGCATTTAACTCCAACTTAATTGGCTCCTCAAATTCGCCGCTGACTTCAAACCTTACCTGCTTTAAATTTAAAATAATGTCAACCACGTCCTCTTTAATTCCGTCAATAGCAGAAAATTCATGGTCTACCCCCTTAATCCTGACTGAAGTAATAGCCACCCCTTCTAAAGAAGACAACAGGACTCTCCTTAAAGCATTGCCCAAAGTTAAGCCATAACCCGGATAAAGAGGCTCAATGATAAATTGACCTTTATTAGGAGATTCTTGTTTAAATTCCTTTTTTTGAGCAATAGAAATCGGTTGCATATAGATAAATTTTATCCCAAGCAAAACAAGGAATCCCGTTATAAGTACAGAAGGCTTAACGGAAAACCTGCCAAGGGCCGGGATTTAATTTTTAATTTTAATATTTTTTATTTAATTTCAAGTTGCAAAACATTAAACAAAATCTTGCAGTTCAGAATAGTTTGAATGCTTTAATCTTTCAACAGAAATTACCTAGAATAAAACTCAACAACCAATCTTGTGTCAATGCCCACATCCAGATCCTTATCTTTAGGAATACTAACTACTTGACCTTTAAGCTCTTTTGGATCCCAGGTTAACCACGAAATTTCCTCTTTCTTGTTGGTGTTTTTAATATTTTCAGCCAAAACTCCTTTGCTTTTTGTTTTTTCTTTTCTTATGGTTATCACATCGCCTGCTTTAACCCGGTAAGATGGAATATTCATTTTTTTATTATTAACTAAAAACAAATCGTGGTTGATAAACTGCTTAGCCTGAGCCCTTGAAGTGGTTAATCCTAATTTATAAATCACATTATCAAATCGACGCTCTAAGAATTCTATCAGTTTTAAACCAGTATCGCCCTTGCTTTTAGCCGCCTCTTTGAAATACTTTCTCAATTGTTTTTCTAAAACCCCGTACATTCTTCTTAATTTCTGTTTTTCCCTCAAATGAACTCCATAATCAGTTAATCTAGGGTGCCCCTTGCTGCCATGAACTCCGGGCGGGTAGCTTCTTTTGGTTAAAGCGCATTTGGTACTAAAACACCGCTCTCCTTTTAAAAAGAGCTTTTCGCCTGCCCGTCGGCATTGTTTGCATTTAGGATCAAGATTTTTAGCCATAAAATATTCTAATTTTGATTTGAATTGCACACGAACTTTATGCGAATTCTAGATAATCTTTTAAAAAATTCGGGTACATTCTGCCTGCCTAAACCTGTCCGGGCAAGGCCAGCATCAAAATTCACGCAAAACCTCTAAACCCGTCTCTTTTTCCTTGGCCTGCAGCCGCCATGAGGTATAGGAGTTACATCTTTTATAGAAACAACCCTTACACCGCAAGAATCAAGAGCCCTAATAGCCGCCTCTCGCCCTGTGCCCACGCCTTTAACAAAAACATCTAATTCTTTAATGCCTAATTCTTTCACTTTATCTGAGAGTGATCTAACAATAACTCCGGCTGCGTAAGGGGTTGACTTTTTCGGCCCTTTAAAACCGCACTTGCCTGCTGAAGCCCAAGCCAAAACAGCGCCATTTAAATCAGTAAGGGTCACAATCGTATTGTTATATGTTGATTTTATATGCGCCTGTCCCCTGCCACCTCTCAAAAACGGCATCCTCTTTTTCTTCTTTTTTCCTTTGACTATAACAGTTTGGGTTTTTAACTCTTGGCTACTATTCTCTTTTTTAGATGTTTCCTCTGCAACCACTGAAGGCTCTGAATCTCTCTGAGAACTTTGAGATTTTTTCTGAACTCCCTGCACTTTCTCAGAGTCCTCTGTGATCGCAATCTTTTCATCCTTGCTTTTCACTTCTTCTGTTTTTTCTTCAGCCTTAACCTTATCATCTTTTTCATCAGATGACTTATCGCTTAATTCTTCTTGGGCTTTTTTATTATTTTTATCCATATTATCTTTACCAATTAAATTAATATATCAATATAATTCTCTATAATTTTTATTTCCCTTAATTTTTTAATTTTTAATTTTCAAAGCGAAGCGCCTTTCCTGGCTTTATGCCAAAATTAACTTTTTCTTTTTCCGCAGCACCCCGGCTTACCTGCAAACATAGCACCATTCAAGATAAACTATTAAAGATATTATGTTTTTTGCGCCGCTGGTTTTCTACCAGAGCCTATTGTTCTCCTAACATTGCCCCTTACAGTTCGGGTATTCCTTCTTGTCCGTTGCCCCCTAACAGGCAGGTTCTTGGCATGTCGAGAGCCACGATAAGAGCCAATCTCTTTTAACCTCTTTATATTGCCAATAATCTCTCTTTTCAAATCACCTTCCACTTTATATTCCTTCTCAATCTTTTGTCTTAGTTTATTTACCTGTTCTTCAGACAAATCTTTAACCCTTGTGTCAGGATTAATTTCAACTTCTTTTAAAATTTTATTTGACAAGCTCCTGCCAATGCCAAAAATATAGGTTAGACCTATTTCTATTCTTTTATCATTGGGTAAATTGACACCAGCTATTCTTGCCATAAATAATTATCCTTGCCGTTGTTTATGCCTTGGATTCTTGCATACCACAACCACCCGTTTTTTACGACGAACTACTTTGCAATCTTTACAAATTTTTTTAACCGAGGCTTTAACTTTCATATCTTTATAAACAAGTGCTTTATGCACCTAATTTGTGTTATCTTTTACGCTCTTTTTTGTGTTTTTTATGTGTGTTTTCACTAGATAAATCTTCTATACAAACACGGGCATAACATTGTCTTGACATAAAGCCAGAGTCAGTTCAAAGCTAGAAAATTCTAATATGACGAAAAAACACGCTATCTTCACTCCTGTTCCGCGATTATTAATACCTATAAGTAATCCTCCCTTTGGTCAAATCATATGGACTTATTTCAACTTTGACTTTATCTCCTGGCAATAACATTATCCTGTTCATTCTCATCCTGCCAGAAAGACGGGCTAAAATCTCATAGTCATTCTCTAATCTAACGCGAAAAGTAATGCTTGGCAATGTCTCTATTACCTCGCCGTCAACTTCAATAAAGCCCTTTCTGTTAACTTTAAAATTGCTAAAATCATCCTTTTGGTCAATCTTTTTTAAATCCTTTTGCGCAAAATCAGTACCGCTTTTATCAACCTTATCCCTGCCATTTCGGCTATTATCCAAATTTTGGTTATTTTTCTGTTCCTCTGACATTAAAATATTAAAAGATATTTATAAAATTCTGGGTATAAAAAATTATCCAGAATTTATTATTCTTTGGCTTAATTAAATTCTTTTTATTTTTAGCATTTTTGTTATTTCTGCTTATGCTGTTATTATAAAATAAAATTAAAAATATTGTCAAGTTTTCCTTTCTTTTGGCCACAATGACCCTAAATACTCAAGGGCAAACAAAAATTTATTTTATCTTTGAACTTTTAATTTCTTAGTCTTACCTGCATGTTGTAATAACCGCGCAGCCATATTAACATAATGTGAAAAAAGTTAAAAATTATCTCTTATTTCATCACTTCTCCCAATTTCACCCTCACCTTATTCTCAAACTTCGGAATTTTATCAGTTAAGCTCAAGGAAAAAATAAATTTCACGTCTTTGACATTGGGCAATGATAAAATATATCTCCTGGCTTCCTTTTCCCTTTTGCCTAAAATATTTCTCTTAATTTTGACTAAATCAATCTTTTCTGAAACAGGAAAAACTGCTTTGATTTTTAAATCAGCCATGCCTAAATTGATATCAAAATTCCTAACTTCAACTTCCAACCCCTTGCCAGGCGCTTGGGATTCTGGACCAAATTCTGATTCTGCAATTGTTTGCCCCGCTGGTAATTCTTTTAAAATCTGGTCTTTTAAAAATGAACTTAGATCCTTATTGTTATAAACCAAGGCTTTAGCTTTTAAATTTAAACTCATATCAAAATTTTTCACTTCAGCATCCACATCCATTGATTTTGAAATTTCTGAAACGTCAAAATTTATCAGTTTATCAATTACTGACATATCATCCCCGGCTTTCTTTTTTAACTTTTCCTTAACTTTTGGTTCTAACTCTCTTATCAATTCATCCTTGGCATTATCTAAATCTTCCTGGGAAACAACTACCACAATCTTAGAATTGCCGCCACTTAAACCCTGGCTAATTTCACCATAAATCTTTTCTTGCCTTTCAATGTCTAAGGCTGAAATGTTAATCCTGCCCGGACCCGCGTTTCCCTTTTCGCCCGGTTCTTTGGCTTCAATCTCAGCCACAATCTCGCCGGGAACAATATTGCCATCTTCGTCAACCCTGGCAGGAGGAATAGTTATATTCTCTTTGACAGCAAAAGCTATGCCCTGATCATTAATTAAATCTATTTGGGTGGTTAAAGGCTGAGACCGGCCAGTGTGGTTATAAAATACTGCCTGACCGCTTGCCTTGTCCCCAATGTCTTTCTCGCCAGTCGCCTCAAAACTTCCTTCGCCCTTCTCGCTCGCTTCAATAATGCGGGCTGGAAAAATATTTCTATTTAAATCAACCTTGGATTCATCGCTTGTCAACTGAATTTCAAATTCCTTTTCAATTTTTCTTGTCTCTGGAACAACAACTACAGTCACACTTGGCAAAACATAAGTGAATAAAACCAGAAAAAAGATAATTAAAATAAAAAACACCGCCCCCCGAATTCTAAATCGCGGTTTCTTTTTAAACTGGGTCTTGTACTTAAGCCCATCATTGGGTTTTATGGTTTTGATGTTAAAGTCAGAAGACATAGTTCTTAATAACCAAAATACAAGAATCAATAGCAAAATAGAAGAAATTTTATTTGGTTATTGGAAATTGCTTACTCCTTATCTCTTATCTTTTGGTTATTGTATTTTATTCCAAGACAGCTTTAATTCGCCGAACTCCTGCTGAACTTGACTCTTCTTTCTTAATTTTAAAATTACCCAAAACTCCAGTCCTGTCAACATGCGGCCCGCCGCAAATTTCACGACTGACCACATAATCGCCTGAACCGATTGTATAAACTTTAACTTTATCCCCATATTTGTTTTCAAAAACTCCGGTTGCGCCTAAATCTTTGGCTTCATTTAAAGGCATCTCCTGCCAGCTGACAGGCAAATCCTTTTCAATCCACTCATTAACCAACTTTTCAACTTCTTGTTTTTGCTCCTCTGTTAATTTCTCAGGATGGGAAAAATCAAACCGCAATCGCTCCTCAGTAATATTTGAGCCCTTTTGGCTTACATGATCGCCCAAAACTTTTCTTAATGCCGCAAGCAGTAAATGAGTGGCAGTATGATACTTTATTACTTGTTTTGACTGACCTGCTAAACCGCCTTTAAACCTGCCTGCCGCAGCAGTTCTTGAAAGTTCTTGATGTTTTTTAAATTCTTGCTCAAACCCCTTTTCATCAACTTCCAGACCTTTTTCTTTTGCCAACTCTTTTGTTAATTCTAAAGGAAATCCATATGTTTGGAATAGGTTAAATGCGTCCTCTCCCTTTATCACTTTATTACTATATTTCTTTATTACCTTTCCAAATCTTCTTAAACCTTGCTGGAGTGTCCGAGTAAATTTCTCCTCCTCCATCTGCAAATTATCCAAGACAAATTTCTTATTCCTTTCTAATTCTGGATAAACATCTTTCATTAAATTAATCACAACTTCCCCAATTTTATGAGTAAAATTCTCTTGAATGCCAATCATCCGTCCATGGCGGACAGCCCGACGAATCAATTTGCGAACCACATAACCTTGATCCACGTTGGAAGGCGCAATGCCTAAATCATCTCCCATTATAAAAGTGGCGGCACGCAGATGATCAGCTATTATTCTCATTGACCTAACATTCTCAGCCCCTTTAGAGGCGTCATATTTCTTGCTGGACAATTCTTCAATTTTGTTTATAATTGGCAAAAACAAATCTGTTTGATAATCGTCATCTAGATTGTTCATTACTGACAGCAGTCTTTCCAAGCCGGTTCCGTTATCAATATTTTTCTGTTTAGCCGGCCTATATTTGCCTTGGCCAGCTTTTTCATATTGCATTAAAACGTCATTGCCAATCTCAACCCACCGTTCATCCTTAGGATCAAACTTTTCTGGTGCCGGGCTTTGGTTATCTGCCCAGTAGAACATTTCTGTGTCTGGGCCGCAAGGCCCGCTTTCGCCAGCAGGCTCCCACCAATTTTCCTTTTTATCCAAATAAGCAATCCTGCTCTCTGGCACGCCCAAGCTTTTCCAGACACTAGCAGCCTCCTCGTCCCTTGGAGCATCTTCGTCGCCCTTAAAAACTGAAAACGCCAATCTATTTGGATCCAAACCTAATTCTTGGGTTAAAAATTCATAACTCATCTCTATTGCTTCTTTTTTAAAATACCCGTCTTGGCCAACGCCATCAGGCGAAGCAGGATCACCCAGCGACCAGTGTCCCAACATTTCAAAAAAAGTGTGGTGGCACTTGTCCCCAACTTCGTCAATATCATCAGTGCGCACACATTTTTGAGAATTGACCAAGCGCCTGCCTGCCGGATGTTTTTCGCCCATTAAAAAGGGGACTAACGGATGCATACCGGCAGTTGTAAACAAAACTGAAGGGTCGTTTTCAGGAATCAAAGAAGCAGAAGGAATTTCAACATGTCCCTTTCTTTTAAAAAATTCAATATATTTTCTGCGAAGCTGTTTTGAAGTCATAATTCTCTTATGTCATCCTGTCCCGAGCGCTTGGGATCAGGATCGCCATCCCGTTGTAATAGCAGCAAACAGAATACCAAACGCGCGACCGGCAAGACAACATAATGGCAAGGCAAACCAAACACAAAAATTCCGCTTTTATTTCCTTTCAAAAACAATTTTATCTTTGCCTTTTAATTTCACAATTAATTTATCCCCTTCTTTAACCTTGCCTTCAATGATTTGGAGAGCCAATTCATCCATTATTTTCTCTTCAATCACTCGCTTTAAGGGCCGAGCACCAAAAGTCGGCTCATAACCAACTTGCGCCAACCACTTCTTAACTTCAGGCACAACTTCTAAACTAATATTTTTTTCAGCCAATATCTGATTAAGTTGATTAAGCTGAATATCAACTATAGTTTTCATTTGCTCAGGTCCAAGACGGTGGAAAATAATAATTTTATCAATCCGATTCAAAAATTCTGGCCGAAAACTCCTTTGAACTATTTGCATAACCTTGTCTCGCATCTTTTCTTCGTCCTTGCCTGTTTCTTGGTAAATAATTTCGCTCCCCAAATTAGAAGTCATAATAATAACTGTATTTTTAAAATTAACTCTTCTGCCTTGGCCATCAGTTAGGTGGCCTTCATCCAAAATCTGCAAAAAGACATTAAAGACTTCAGGATGGGCTTTTTCAATCTCATCAAATAAAATTATTGAATAAGGCCGACGCCTAACCCTTTCAGTTAACTGTCCGCCTTTTTCAAAACCCACATAACCCGGCGGCGCTCCAATTAAACGCGCTACTGAATGAGCTTCCATATATTCGCTCATATCAATGCGAATCATTGCATTTTCGTCATCAAACAAAGCCGCGGCTAAAGCTTTGGCTAACTCGGTTTTGCCTACCCCAGTAGGCCCTAAAAATATAAAGGATCCTAAAGGTCTTGTAGGCGCAGCCAGTCCTGATCTGGCGCGGCGAATAGCTCGAGCCACCGCCTCAACAGCCTCATCCTGGCCAACTACGCGCTTTTTTAGCTCTGATTCCAAACGAGCTAATTTCTGGCTTTCACTCTCTAATAACCTAGTCACTGGAATGCCTGTCCATTTGGCCAACACCCGAGCCACGTCTTCGGCTTTTACTTCTTCCCGCAAAAGACGAATTTCTGAAGGTATTTTATTTAACTTATCCTGAATTTCTTTAATCTTTTTTTCTAATTCCGGGATTTTGCCATATCTAATCTCGGCCACTTTCTCCAACTCTCCTTGGCGTTCGGCCTGTTCTTCCTGAACTTTTAGCTCGTCAATTTGACTGGAATATTCCCTGCTTTTTTCAATTAACTTCTTTTCATATTCCCATTCCTGGGCTAAAGATTTTTCCTGCTCCTTTAAATTGGCGATTTCTTTCTCCACTTCGCCCAAGCGCTCCTTGGCGCCCTGGCTTTTATCTTTCTTTAACGCCTCGCGCTCTATTTCTTTTTGCCTAATCTTTCTTTTAATTTGATCAAGCGCGTAAGGCAAACTTTCAATTTCCATCTTCAATGAAGAAGTAGCTTCATCAATTAAATCAACTGCCTTATCCGGCAAAAAACGGTCTGTGATATAACGGGCAGAAAGCCGCGCGGCCACTACTAAGGCTTCGTCAGTGATCTTTACTCCATGGTGAATTTCGTATTTCTCTTTTAAGCCCCGCAAAATGGAAATTGTATCCTCAACTGACGGCTCGTCAATATAAACTGGCTGGAACCTTCTCTCTAAAGCCGCATCTTTTTCAATGTGTTCACGATATTCATTTAAAGTAGTGGCGCCAATCATGTGGAGTTTGCCTCGGGCAAGCAAAGGCTTAAACATATTAGCCGCGTCAATTGCGCCCTCGGCTGCCCCGGCCCCGACTACTGTGTGCAGTTCGTCAATAAATAAAATAATTTTTCCTTCGGCTGCCTCAACTTCTTTGAGCACTGCTTTTAAACGCTCTTCAAACTCTCCTCTAAATTTGGCTCCGGCTAAAAGCGAACTCATTTCAATGGCTACAATTTCTTTATTCTTTAAAGTTTCTGGCACGTCTCCAGCCACGATGCGCTGAGCCAAGCCTTCCACAATAGCGGTTTTACCCACGCCCGGTTCGCCAATTAAAACTGGATTATTTTTAGTGCGCCTGGAAAGTATCTGCATAACCCGTCTAATTTCTTCATCTCGGCCAATAACCGGATCCAACTTCCCTTCCCGAGCAAGTTTAGTAAAATTTTGGCCATATTTTTCCAAAACTTTATATTTAGATTCTGGGTTTTGATCTGTGACTTTCATATTGCCGCGAACTTTATCTATATTATCTAAAACATTTTTATAGTCAACCCCGGCTCTTTCTAAAAGCTCCCGCGCGCTGTTCTGGGTGTTTAAAACAGCAAGCAACAGATGCTCTGTGCTGATATATTCGTCACCCAATCCGTGGGCTTCTTTTTTTGCTTGATTAAAAATCTGATCAACTTCTGCTGAAAGGCGAATCTGTTCTAAAGAAACAGAGGCTAAAGTCGGCATTTTATTTATTTCATCCTCTATTTCTTTTTTTAATACATCAGGAGAAACTCCCACTCTTTGAAACAAGGGGGTGACTGCGGTTTCGCTTTGTAAAAGCAAGGCCAAAAGCAGGTGATGGGCAGTCACCTCTGAATTTTTCTTTTCCTGCGCTAACTCAAATGCGCTTTGCAAACTCTCAGCTGATTTTTGGGTCAACTCTTGAAAATTAATCATAATGTTATATAAGCAAAACTTTTAAATTATTAGGGGATAGTGTGATAAAAGCAAACCTGTATTATTTAGAGTAGCAAAATAAAGATAAAAAATCAAATGAAAAGGGAGTAGTGATCTCATAACCCTACTACTCCCTAAATTAGAAAATCAAATTGTAAACCCATAGAAAATTCTTTTTCTTGGTCTGGAATTCAGAATTTCATATCTTGCACCGATCTCAAAACCCAATCAGTTGGTAATTCCTATTCCAAAGCTGTTCTCAAAAATAACCTGCCCAAAATCAACTTCTGTTTTAAAATTAGTTAAAATTCTATTAAGATAAACTTTATTATTAAGATTTTTCTTCTAATATTAGCCATAAATTGTAGACTTTGCTCTAATAAAGAATACTTTTTGGCTAAGTTAAAATGTCACCATCTTTATATATATCACATGAAATGTTAATTATTCAAGGAAAAAATGGCTAAGGTTAGCCAAAAATCAAAAAGGGTTAGAAATTATAAAAACATTCTATTCTCTAGCTACGGATGAAAACGCGCGATCGTACGTCTGTATCCGTAGAAACATTTTAAATACTTACGGATGAAAATGAACGACCGTGCATTTTTATCCGTAGAAAAGAAAAACAATAACTTAACAATTTTTACTACTTCCATCGGATCCTCTCGTTACTCCCAATCTTTAAAAAGTAAAAGTAAAAACTCCTCAAGGTGGCATTTTGCCTTAGCGCATATCCACTTCTGGTCGGCTATCCTCACCTGTCATTTCTCCTAATTTTGACCGCTTTAAAATTTCTTTCTCTACCTCTTCCCTTGGCCGACCATATTTTTGACGGGAAAGTTCAATAACTGTACGAGCAATTTCTGGATTGCCTTGGACAGGCGGAAATGCCTGCATATTAAACGGCCGAGCCGCTTGGTTGTCAATTAATAGTCTTACATAGGCATTAAATCTTTCAATGTTTATTAAGTCAAATTCATTAAAGACGGGCGCGAATTGCTTAGCCATCATTTCTGCGTCCTCAACGCCAATGCGATAACAAATCATTGTACCAGCATTGCCAAAAACAGCATCTCGAACTGACGTGTTCTGATTTTTTACCAACTGACCAATGTACTGGTGCGCCATTGTCAAATTTAAACGATATTTCCTTGCCTCAGCCAAAATGGTGGCAATTGAATCTGTGACATAATTTTGAAACTCATCAATATATAAATAAAAGTCATGGCGTTGAGATTCAGGCAAATCAGCCCTTGAAAGTGCTGCCATTTGCAATTTAGAAACAAAAATTAAACCCAGGAGGTCGCTATTAACTTCGCCAATCTTGCCTTTTGACAAATTAACTAATAATATTTTTTTATTATCCATTATTTCGCGGATATTAAAACCAGATTTTGCTTGACCAATAATATTTCGCATCATTTCATTTTCCACAAAACGACC
>CAZDKR010000001.1:0-1571 GCA_964506375.1 uncultured Gammaproteobacteria bacterium | reverse complement strand
AATCATCTCTTGCGTGGCAAAGTCCTTTTCTTCTGGGGTTTTGGCTTCTAACATATTTAAACCAATTGGGCGCGCAATATCTGACGGATCAAAATAGACCACGTCTTGTATTCTTTCTTGAGGAATAGTTGGTAGAATTTCATCAATACCTGTGCCGTGCGGGTCAATATAGCAGACCCCTTTGCCATTCTGAATATCTTGAACTGCCATATTAACCATCAAAGTTGATTTACCTGTGCCAGTCATTCCAATAATATATACATGGCGGCGCCGATCATCGTCTTTAATTCTAATAATTGTTTCTTTGCCGCGATAAACATTTTTGCCCAAGATCAAGCCTTGTTGAGGGATATTAACCGGCGCAGCGGCCTTTCTTGCCCCTAACCAATGGATATTAGGGGTGGGGCAACTTGGTAAAGGAAAATGAAAAATTGAAGCCAACTCTTCTGTATTTAAAACATAAGAAAAATTTTGACAAAAAGTCCGATGAATAAAATCAGTTACAATCTTATCAACCTTTTTGGTTTTAGATCTCTTAAAACCATTACCATACTCATAAATATTGTATTGGGTAAAGGAATTCAAAATATTATTCAAATTTGTTTCAGCTGATGATTCCTCAGGTGATGAAGTTACTACCCTTAAGTTAACTTGCAAACCGGCCTTTGACGACTTTTCTTCTATTGACTTCATGGCTTCTTGGGCTAAGGGCGAAATCTGCGGTTGCTCTGGCAGGGAAGTTTGTTTTTCTTGTTCAATTTCTAAAGCGGAACGAACCGCGCTTGCCCCTTTTAATGTCCCTTGAGCAACCTTTTCATACCAAGCTTTTTCACTTACCCCTTTAAGGGCGTTTTCTATTTTTTTGCCTGCTAAAATTTCCTGAACAACTTTTCTGCCTTTAGCATACCAGCCCTTGGGAGCTGGCCTGGCCACTATTTGGACAACCGCCCCTTCGTCTTCTTTTAATTTTGACAAACTATTGGTAATAGCATTCAAAGGATCTGCCTCCATTTTACGATAAGTTTTGATAGGAAAGACGTCTGGCTTAATCAAACTTAAACGCGAAGCCAAAACCTTGCCATGTGGAATAAAAATATTATAATCCTCAACCTCTTCAATTTGAGCGTGTGGATATTGGGCCTGAATCTGCTGTTCAATGTATTGCTGCAAATATCTGGGCACAACAACATAAAAATAAATAAGCTTATTTTGAGCCACAATTTCTAAGGAAATTTCATCATGGCGGCCATAAAGCCAGGCTTTAAAACCGCTTTCTGGCTTTATCCCGCCCACTGTTGCCCATAAATTCTCTGCCCAGGATATTTGCTCCTGGATACTGCCTGCAGCGCCCGGATTTTCCTGCTCTGATTTGCCAGCCACTGATTCTTTAGGCACAGAAACTAATAATATGACTTTTCTTAATTCTGGCGGCAGCTTATATCCTTTTCTGACAAAATATCGCCAGAGATTGAGGGTTATAAAAATGGCTATTATAATAAATAATAGAAATAGGCCTGAGACAAAAACTGGATTGTTAAAAATATCTGTGTTCATAAAGCCTGCCCTGAAAA